>LJUQ01000068.1 GCA_001304505.1 Bacteroides sp. SM23_62_1 | reverse complement strand
GTCCAGATCCCGTGTCAGTAATCCGGATAATGGTACGGTTATAATAATTATGAAAGGCAGTAATATATATTTCTTTTTTCTCCGATTTTTCCATTGCTTGTACCGCGTTAATAAGAATATTTGAAAAAACCCTTTGCAGCAATTCCGGGTCTCCAGTAATTGTGAGATCTTCCGGGTTCATTTTCAGATTTGTCGTAACGGATTTTCCGCCGGGATAATTCCGGATAGAATAAAATTCTTTCCGGATAAATTCTCTCAGAGGGATTTCTCTGAATGATGGTTCCGGCAGGCGGGTGAATTGACGGTATGAATTCACAAAATTCATCAATCCGGTACCATGTTCATATATATTCTGAAGCGCTTTAGCTGTATCAGCAAGTATTTCGTCACTTATATTATTTTTAGACACTTTCCCTCCCTTGTGGAATAAATTGTAAAAGGTTGAACTAAGGGTAGTGATCGGTGTAACAGCATTTACGATTTCATGATTCAGCACCCGGATCAGCCTGACCCAGGAGTCCAGTTCTTTTTGATCCAGTTCATTTTTTATGTTTTCAACCGATACGATACTTAGTTCGTTATCACGGATGTGAAGTATTGCCTTATTAAAGAGGAGCTGGTTTATTTCGTTCTCAATTGAAATACCCAATATCTGGGGTTTCCCCGGTTCAAGGCTTTGTATAACCATGGCTATCCGTGGATCAACCTTGGCAAAATCACTGATATTCCGTAAATTATATGTGGCAAACATTTTTTCCAGGGCCGGATTGACAACTTCAATCTTTCCTGTTTTGTTAAATGCAAGGAGACCTGTTCTGACATGTCCGATCAGTAAATGGTAAAAATGTTCGCTGATCTCAATCGATTCCCTTGCTTCAGAAAAGATCCTGTTAACCCTGTTCAGGCTTTTATGTAATTCACGTAAAGTCCTGCCTCTGACATTTTCAGGGAACCGGAGTGTAGTGTCAATATTATTGAGAGAATTAAAAAAATAGGTTATTTTATGATTGGTCCGGTTAAGGAGATAAATCAATGAACCGGCTTCGATAAAAATTAGAGGCAGGATTATTATGGCATACAGGTATAATTCACGGAATAAAAACCAGGAACAACAAAAGGTGGTACCGGTGAGTAAAAGAATGATCAGTATGATTTTGATTAGCAAATTCCTTGTATACATTACCGGTTATTGTTTATTGACCCGCTGTAAGATTGAAACGGCCAGGTAATTGAATAATAGAGATTATTAATGCTCTGCGCCGCAGGCGCAGAACATTAAATTCCTAACTATCAATATCGTCGATTCAATCGCACAACACGTTATTTATTGATATTTTTTTATCTTATTATAAAGTGTTTGTCTTGAAATACCCAGTTGTTTAGCTACTTTGGTAAGATTTCCTTTATACTTTTCCATGTATCCCCCGATCATAGAACGTTCCATGTCTTCCAGTGTGGCCGGCCAGGTTTTTACACCTGATTTGATTTCAGTTCCGAGAATAAAATCTTCTTCTTTCAGGCAGGTGTGATCTGTTAAAATAACAGCCCGTTCCATAACATGCTGCAGTTCTCTGACATTTCCCGGCCAATGATATTGTGATAGTTTTTTCATGGCGGCAGGATTAATTTTTATATCAGGTTTGCCATATTTTTTAGCATGTATTTCTAAAAAATATTCAGTTAGTTCCTGTATATCATGATCACGTTGTCTCAGCGGTGGCATCTCGATGACTATCGTATTGATCCTGTACAGAAGATCTTCCCTGAAGTTTCCATTACTGAGCATCTGCACAATATCGTTGTTTGTTGCACAAATAAGTCTGATATCAACGTTTATTGGAATATGGCCTCCTACTCTTACAACCTGGCGGTTTTGAAGGACATTCAGCAATTTAGCCTGGAGGGGTAGGGACAGGTTACCAATCTCATCCAGGAACAGGGTCCCTTTATGTGCCAACTCAAATTTTCCCTTGCGTTCTTCTTTTGCGTCGGTAAATGCTCCTTTCTCATGACCGAAAAGTTCACTCTCAAATAATGTTTCAGCAATGGCACCAACGTCCACAGTAACCATAATCTGATCCTTCCTGCCAGACATGCGGTGTATCTCCCTTGCAAGAAGTTCCTTCCCAGTACCGTTTTCTCCCGTGATCAGGATATTAGCATTGGTGGAAGCTACTTTTTCAGCAGTTTCCAAAACACTTTTAATAGCCTTTGAAGTTCCTACCAGACTTTTACCCGGCTTATTGATCTCTGAAATCAGGTCTTTTTCTTTCCCTTTTAGTTTTATTAATTCTTTGTTTGAACGGTTATATTTACAAGCTGCATTAATTGTGGCCAGCAGTTTATCATTTTCCCAGGGTTTCAGAATGAAATCATAAGCTCCATTTTTTATGGCCTTTACAGCCAGACCGATGTCACCATATGCAGTGATCATGACAACACAGGCTGAAGCCTGAATCCTTGTGATTTCTGCCAGCCAGTATAAACCCTCATTGCCCGTTGTGACACCGGCTCTGAAGTTCATATCCAGTACTATTACATCAAAATCTTCTTTCCGCAGTAAATTCGGAATCTGCTCCGGATTACTCAGTGTTGTAACATGTCCATAATGATATTTCAGCAGAACCCTCAATGCATCAAGAATCTTTTTATTGTCATCAACAATCAGTATGGAGCAATCTGTCATATTAAATGTCATAAGAAGGAATTGTTATTAAATTACACATTTGTCAATTAATTCGACAAATATTGTCCAGAAATTTTACACTTTTTTAACTGGAGCAATGCATAACTGGCAGATATACAGACTAATATATTTTGTGGCATATCTATTGAAATATTGTATAGAAATTATGAATTGTGATAATAACACCAGACAATCTGTTTATAAACGTCGGTAATCTTAGTAAGATATTCCGAACAGAGGAGGTTGAAACCACCGCTCTTAATAAGGTCAATCTTGGTATAAAGCATGGCGAATTTATTGCCATTATGGGATCTTCTGGTTGTGGCAAATCAACTTTGTTAAACATATTAGGATTATTGGATAATCCCACCTCCGGTTCTTATTTATTCCAAGGGGAAGAAGTGTCGGGATTAAAAGAAAACCAGCGGGTTGAAAGAAGAAGGGGTAAGATAGGCTATGTTTTTCAGAATTTCAACCTGATAGATGAACTTAATGTGTTTGATAATGTTGAGATGCCGTTGATATTCATAAGGATCAGGGGAAAGGAGCGCCGCAGGAGGGTGAGAGAAATGCTGGACCGGTTGAAGATCAGTCACAGGTCAAACCACTATCCCCAGCAATTATCAGGGGGACAGCAACAGAGGGTAGCCATCTGCCGTGCGGTCGTTTCAAAACCATGTCTGATTCTTGCGGATGAGCCTACCGGAAACCTGGATTCTAAGAATGGTACGCAGGTAATGGAATTGTTTAGTGAACTCAACCGTGACGGTACTACAATTGTAATGGTTACCCATTCGGCAAGAGATGCTTCGTATGCTCACAGGATCGTTAAAATGCATGACGGAAGAATTCTTCCTGAGAGTTATTTATAACCTACAACTTACGAACCATTGAAGATGAAATATGTTTATAATTTATATCACCATTCTCCTAAATCCCAGACTGCATGCCGAGGCTCTTCGGCAGACAGGCTCTCTACTGAAGAGGGAGAGGGCCCTACCCCTACCCACTTCAGGGGAGGGAGATAGGGGATAGAGTGAAGTTATCACACTTTAATTGAATTAGATATGATACTATACGCACTTAAATCTTCTTTCAAATACCTTTGGAGCTCGTGGAAGTTCACTTTCCTGAATATCACGGGACTTGCCCTTGGACTGGCTCTTACGGTCATGATGGTGATGCTGATCCATTACGAATTATCTTTTGATAATTTCCATCCCAACCGGAACAGGATACTACAGGTTGTTGAACATGATCTGAAGTCAGACAATTACAATACATTCTGTCCTATCCCTCTTCCATCAACCCTTATTGAGGAATTCCCGGAAGTACAACATACAACTGGTATCTGGACGATAGTAAACAGGGAAGCAGTTTTCGCATGGAATGACAGAGAGTATTCAGGTTTTACGGGTGCCTCGGTAGATACCGGGATATTTGATATTTTCAGGTTTGAATTATTGGCGGGAAACAGGGAATACTTTCTCGAAGAATCCAACCAGATTGTTGTTTCCGAAGGTTTTGCCAACACGATATTCGGTCAGGAGGAACCGCTTGGTCAAATCGTGAGCATTCGTGATTATCCTTTTACTGTTTCTGGAATTTTCAGGGATCTTCCCGATAACTCAACAGTAAAGTTCGATGTGTTGTTCTCCGAAAAAGCCAGGGCAATAATCAGATCCGACTATAAAACTGCCTGGTGGAACGGGGGGATGAAAACCTATGTGATCCTGCATCCGGGTACAAATATTGAAGCTTTTGAAAAACATCTGCAGGAAATTCCGGAAAGGCATTACCCGGATTTTTTGAAAGGCAGAAACACATTTATTACCAGGCCTTTTAAAGGATCTCACTTCGATACCTCGGTAAATGACAATAATCCGCCTCCTGTGTCACTATCCTATCTTTTTATCATAGCCAGCATCACAATTGTCACATTAATCATTGCAAGTATCAATTATATCAACCTGTCGACAGCTCAATCTGCCAAGCGGAATATCGATTCAGGTTTGCGGCGGATCTTTGGAGCCCGCTCCTCTCATGTGGTACGATTACACCTGGTTACTGCATATATGAGTATTTTAATCAGCCTGCTTATTGCCATCGTAATCTGCCTGCTTGCTATGCCTTTTATCGAGTACCTTACCAAAAGGCCACTTACAGGGCAGCTATATGAGCCGGTTGTCTGGCTTATATTGTGCGCAGCGGTAATTCTGGTCGGTTTCATTACAGGATATATTCCCGGTATAACATTTGTCAGGGCAATACCTGTCGACATGATTAATACAAAAGGACCTTCTGCTGTTAAGACAGGAACTTACCGGAACAGTCTTGTCATTTTCCAGTTTACCCTTACATTAATATTGATAATCAGTCAGTTGTTTATTTTTAAACAGGTTTTGTATATGAAAAATGCCGATCTGGGATTCAATAATGAGAACCTGCTGAGTATTGATATCAATGTACTTGACAACCGTCGTGGTGACGTTTATACTGACGTGAAATTATTCAGGGAAGAGACAGAACCGTACCGGACAAAATATGGTTTCAGTCATGGTACAATTACTGAGAACATCCCCGGTTATTATTACCAGAACAGTTTTATTCTGATACCAACTGATGCAGTTCTCGATGAGTTACTGGTGACCTCAACAGCAGTGGATGAGAATTTTACAGATGTATATGAGATAGATATGGTGGAAGGAAGGTTTTTTTCACAGGACTTCCTGACAGATCGTACGGCATTTATCATCAATGAAACTGCCCGGGAAAAACTGGGCTGGGAAAGTATAGATAGCAAGTTTCTGAAATATAATTATGAAGGCCAGTCTTTTCCTGTTGTAGGTGTAATCAGGGACATTCATGCCACATCACTTAAAGAATCAATTAAACCAATGGTATACCGTTTCGGTGAACATAATAATTTCCCGGGATTCATCACCTTTCGCATCTCTCCTGAAAAAAGAAAAGAAACCGTTGAGTTCATGGAAAACAGCTGGCAGAAAATGTTCCCTGGTGTTCCGTTTATCAGTTTTGATGTAAAGGAGAAATATTATGAAAATTATACGGAAGAAAGACGAATATCCAGGATAATTGGAAGTTTTACACTGATGGCCATTGTGCTCTCCATGCTTGGATTATTCGGTCTGATATCCTTCCTTGCCGAACAGCGCCAGAAAGAGATCGGGATTCGTAAGGTGAACGGGGCCAGAACAGGAGAAGTTATGGTGATGATGAACAGGATTTTTATAAAATGGATGGCTGTTGCCTTCGTGATATCCTGCCCCGTTGCCTGGTATGTGATGCAGAAATGGCTGCAGGGATTTGCATACCATATACGGCTGAGCCTATGGATGTTTATATTGGCTGGTGTTGTTGCAATGATAATCGTCCTGCTGACCGTAAGCTGGCAAAGCTGGCGGGCTGCACGACTCAATCCTGCTGAGTCGTTGAGATATGAATAAACTTTGAATGTTGCACCTCCCAAATTATTCCCTGCAACTATGCCCCGGTTAACAACCGGGTTTACTCTATCACTCATATGTTATCAGTTTGCCGGATGGCATCCGGCAAAACTCACTATCCTTCCTTAGCCTCAACCTTCTTCTCTTGCACCCTGCCCCCTGCACCTTTGACTTTGAACCATAGTGAAATATGCTACTTCGTCGCATTTGACGTGGTAAAGCTTGAACTTTGAACTATAAACTTTAAATTACCTTCCTAGCTAACCACTTCAAAATTCATTACCTTACCGAGTCTCTTGATCTGCGCAATGTAATCCCCATACACCATTGCCAGGTGATGCCCGAATTCTTTCGAGTGTTCGTAGTAGTCCATGATATTATCCATTCTGATCTTGATGCCCAGGCTGCAACCATATTTCAGGACATCGAAGCTGCCATCGATTTTTCCGGATACAACCAGCATGTGATCTCCTGATCTGTGGAAGCGGCCGAGTGTGACAGTTTCACCTATATCGTTGGCAAAGTCATAACGGATTGTTGCACCGAAACCACTATCGGTGAAGTTTACAATTTCATATGGTAAATCAGGCTGGTCATATCCCTTCATTTTTAATCCCGGCACATCATGATGGATGGTTAACAGGCTATTTTCTTTTTCGACAAGTGGATTTCCCATATAAATTGACTTTTTGGCAAGGTACATTTCTGCAGCCATAGCCATCAGGGCACTGATATCACCCTCACATGATGCAGGAATACCCTGATCCTTGAACATGCTGAGTGCTGAACAGGGAACGAATTTCTTTTCCCAAGGGACTTTTGATGCACAAAGTTCAAAACAGCGGGCTGCAAAAGCATTGGCATTGTATTTTTTCAGAATATTAACAGCTGTGAGATAAAAACGGATATCACTGATGATGGTATCTGGCTTCATATGAACATTTTGTGCATCACTGATAAATCTTTTGGTTTTGGCTTCGAGTTCTTTCTGAATGGTTTTATCTCCTGCAATCCTGTCCATTTCGCAGAAAAAATCTTCCAGTGATACAGATTGGTATGTCGTTCCATATTTTTCCTGGAGGTGTTCTAAGTTATTAATACTGCTGTAAACGCCATAGGGTGGTTTATCCAGTCTGTTCGTTACAACCAGTATCCTGGTCTGGCTTATGGCTTTCCTGGTTTTCAGCACGGTGATCAATTCTGAAAAATCATCCCACATGTATGGGGCATATCCCTCCAATCCTCTGTCCCGGTAGTATGCAGCAACATCCACATTGGTCACACCCTGTCCAACCATGGCGACAGGTTTTTTAAAACGCTCCAGTCCTGGAACACGGTAAGTTGTCACGAAAAGATCGATATCATTGACCTCCTTTTCAAGTTTATTAAAAAAGGAGGGATCAATCATATCACCTTCGGGATATTCAACCAGTTCCGGAGTTAATATTTCAGCATCAGGATGTTGCATAGCCAGGAGGTTTTTCATAAAACTGTCACAACTTTGTTTGTTTCCCTGGCTCTCGGCTTCAGGGGTCAGATCCTCGAGTGGTGCATACCTGCACGGACCATGGTATGCTTCGCTATGAACACGGGCAGAACAAATGGGTTTAATCCGCAGTTTCAAATCGATTGGTTTAATGAAATCTGCTCCGAGGAAATCAAAGTCCCTGGTTTCTGCTATAATCATTTCAGATAAACACAGGCTTGACAAGCAGGCTGCGCCTGTACAAATGCCTGAATTTCGGATGAATGTTCTTCTTTTCATTTAAAACGGATTAAATTCAATTTTAATACAGTTCACAGAGAACCACAGAGCATAAGGAGTTTCACAGAGCATAAAACTCTGTGGTTCTCCACTGACTCTGTGGTACACTGTGACCTGTTGAGAACATGATATATGATTGTAAAAATATCATAGTTTCTAAATCAGGCTGTTTGAATTATTAAAGATAAATGATAATTATATAGTTTTGACATCAAGAATCTACGAATCATGAAATTTAAAAATAAGGTAGTCTGGATCACCGGTGCCTCATCCGGTATTGGTGAAGCACTGGCATATGAATTTACCCATGAAGGTGCAAAAACAATCCTGTCATCAAATGAGCCGGAGGAGCTTGAAGGTGTGAAAAAAAGATGCGAGGAGATGGGAGGGGAGAGTTGTGTGTTGTTTCTGGATCTTCTGGACACACCATCCCTGGGAGAAGCAACAAAGAAGGCAATAGAAAAATATGGATGTATAGATATTCTGATCAATAATGGTGGGATCAGTCACCGTTCCATGGTGCATGAGACAGATATAGATTTTGACCGGAGGATCATGGAAATTGATTTTTTCTCCTACATCATACTCACCAAAAGTTTACTACCTCATATGCTGGAAAGGGGAGGAGGCCAGATTGCTGTCACGAGCAGCCTGAGTGGAATATTCGGCTTTCCGCTTCGCTCGGCTTATGCTGCTGCCAAACATGCGGTTAAAGGTTATTTCGAGACGGTTAGCATTGAACTCAGGGATCGAAACATTTTTGTTACAATTGCTTATCCCGGCAGGATCAGAACCAATATATCCCTGCGTGCGCTCACTAAAGATGGCAAACCTCAGGGAGTTATGGATAAGGGCCTGGCTGGTGGATTACCAGTTGAAAAATGTGCAAAAATATATGTGAACGCCATCTATAAGAAAAGACGTGAAGTATTGATTGGGGGCAGGGAGCTACTGATGGCTTACATCAGGAGGTTTTGTCCACGATTGTTCTGGAGATTGGTGGGAAGAGTGAGCCCGGTATAATGCGCCTCATTTCATCCGGCTGGCGCAATCCACTGCCTTAACACCTATCTCATTCATACCGCAGTGAAACAGCAGGATTTATCCTGGCTGTTCTTATTATATGTGAACTTACAGTGATAATGGTAATGGTAGCCAGAAGAAAGACAGGAACCACAAAAAACCACCATCCAATCTCTATCCTGTAGGCAAAATTCTTCAGCCACCCGGACATGATTATATATCCAATTCCAAGGCCGACAGGTATGGAAATGAGGACCTGGATCATAAAAAACCTGGTAAGCAGGAGGAAAGAGTTCATGACAGATGATCCCATTACTTTGCGGATTCCTATCTCACGGGTCCTCTGTTCTGTTGTATAAGACGACAATCCGAACAGGCCCAGGCAGGCAATTATGATAGCCAGCAATGCAAACAGGTTCAATACCTTTCCGAATTGCAGCTCATTCTTATATTGTTCGTTGAAATAATCCTCCAGGAAAAAATATTCATATGGATTCCGCGGGAAAAATGTTCTCCATTGAGCTTCGATAAAGTTTAAAGCTTGCTGAATATTATCAGGATTCACCCTGACAGAATAATAGTTGTTCGTATTTTCAAAAAATCTGAAAATCAGGGGTTCCTGGTTCACTTTCAATCCCTCCTGGTGATAATTCTTTACTATTCCGACAATGCTGAAGGTATCTCCCCAGAAAAAGATCTGCTGGTTCATAGCAGTGGCAAAATCTTCAAATCCGATCAGTCTGATGGCGTTTTCATTAAACATAACTGTTTCAGAGTTCCTGCCGAATTCCTTTGAAAAATTTCTTCCTTCAAGGATAGATAATCCATAGAAATCAACGAAATTAAAATCGATCCCTATGATCCGGTACTGATTGGTTTCATCTTCTCCCTGTGAAAGCAACCGTATACCTCCGGCATTCCAAAGTGGCTGCCTGCCGGGTACAGCTGTAGAGGCTGTGATCATATCGATATTACTATTACGTAAAAGCTCCGCTTTAAAAGCATTGAATGTCTCAGCATAGGTAGAATCGTTTACACTGGGTCCTCTGAGTACGGCGGTATGATTAATATTGACACCCAGATCATATTGCTGCATATAGGAGATTTGTTTGAAAACTACAAGGGTTCCGGAAATCATTAGAAAGGAAAGTGAAAACTGGATAATCACGAGTATCCTTCGCATTCCCATCCCGCCAACCTTAAGCTCCTGGGGTCCTTTAAATACCGTTGATGGCTTGAATGATGACAGGACGAATGCCGGATAGATCCCGCTAATCAATGCCCCGGTTAAAAAAATACTTAATATAACTCCCCAGAAACCGGCATTGGTGTGCAGGGTAAAATCCAGTTTTTCGCTGAAAAGGCTGTTAAAGGAGTTGCTGAAAAGTTGGACTAAAAGAAAAGCCAGGAAAACGGCCAGGAGGTTAACTATAAACGTCTCCAGAAGAAACCTGATAATGAGCTGATTCCGGGATGCTCCTGCAACTTTACGCAAACCTGTTTCGCGGGCTCTTTCCAATGACCTTGAGGTAGAAATGTTGATATAGTTGATCCATGCAATTGTAACAAGAAATATAGCTACTATCAGGAGTGCAAATACTGACCGTGCGTTGCCATTTACTTCCGCTTCAAACATATAATCGGAATGAAGATGGATCGTTTTTAAAGGCTGAAGGTGATATACAACTCCTGCATTCCACCTTTCAAGATCCTGCCCGATTTCCTTGTCAACAAAAGCGGGTATCTTCGCCTCGAATTCTTTATAGTTAGTATGTGGATTAAGAAGAATATAATTAAAAAATGCATCCCATTGCCATGCAGTATTTACTCCCGGTCCCTGGAACTGCACAAGGGTTTCCCATGAGACAAAGATGTCCGGTTTGAGATGGGAGTTTACCGGTACATCCATGAAAACCCCTGTTATCATCAGTTCAGGACCACCGTTAAACCTGAGGCTTTTTCCTATTGGATTCTCATCACCAAAATATTTTTTTGCCGAACTTTCAGATAATACCATTTCCATACTATTCTTTAAAATAGTATTTTTATCACCCTCTTTCAGGCTGAATGAAAAAATTTTAAAAAATGATGTGTCGGCAATAAAAATATTTTCCTCCCGAAAATTTATATCACCATAACTGAAGACTCCCTCGAATTTCTGAAACCTTGTAAAATTTTTCACTTCCGGGAAATTCTCGAACAATGCCTGTCCAACAGCAGCGCACCCTGCAGCCCACTGGGTGGTTATCACACCCTTATTATAACGATCCTGTTGTATCCTATATATCCGGTCTCCATTTTCATGGAAGTTATCATAACTCAGTTCAAACCTGACATATTGTATGATCAGGATAAAAGCGGTCATGCCTATGACAAGCCCTGCTGTATTGACAAAAGTAGAGACGGGATTCTTAAAAAGGCTCCGAAAAGCAACCTGGAAATAATTTCTTAACATTCTTTGAAAGGATTCTTGAGATCTTAATATTTGTTATGAACCTGTTTAATATACAATGGAAATATCATAATGCTGCATTATCTTAACCCTCCCTTCTCCTTACTCCTTACTCCTTACTTCTTCTTAAGTCTCAGCCTATTAATCAGTCCCGGCCTTTTCAGTAACCCTTTTCAACGCCTCATCAAACAATATGTTAAACCTGTCGGGATCTTCGAGCATCAGGAAATGGCCCACATCATCCATGGTCAAAACATCAAATCCGAAATTATTCATTGCATTAAGATCAGTTGGCCACATTTCAATGTTGATAAGAATAACCGGTACATCCAGGTCGATAACTTTTTCAATTGTTTCAGAATAATCTCCCGACCACATATCCTCCAGTGCGCCAAGACCTACATCAGCTGGACCGGACGACATATCGATGGCTACCTGGTACCTGATTATTGAATCAGCATCTTCAGGGAACATGTCATTATAAATATATACATAACTGGCGTTTTTGAAATCTTTCCTGTACTCCTCAAAAACAGGTCTTTTAACCGAATCGGGTATAGGCCACCATATGTCATGAAAGGAGTCGACAAGGATGATTCCTTCGAGTTTATCAGCAATCCGGGGTGCGCTTTTAAGTGCAACAAATCCACCCATGGAATGGCCGGTTAGAATTATTTTGTCCGGGTTCACCTTCTGAATGACGGCGAGAACATCATCAGAAAATGCATCCAGTGTCCATGCTGAACGTTCAAGTCCGGATGCACCGTGTCCACCCAGGTCTACCGTTATAACAGAATAATTTTCAGTGAGTTGATCAAGCTGGTTCTTCCAGTATGTCTGGTCACACATCCAGCCATGGATAAGGACAATTGCCGTTTCTCCTTTGCCGTATACAGTATAATGGATCTTAAGCCCATCTGCTGATCTGGCAATGCCGGGTCCGGCTTTTTGGGAACATTGGTTACATAAAAAGAAAGTAGCAATAAGAAAGATGATGAACCTTAGTTGTCGCATGATGATTTTTTTAAATGGAATTAGATTATTTGACTTTAAAATTAATCAATTATAGATTTTGATATACAGGAATATTTAATTTATTAACCACAGCGTGCACAGAGGTTTTGAATGATTCCCGGGAACTATTCAAGGATAGTTTTGCAGTAATTATCTCCGTGCACTGTGTGTATAATCTCTGTGTGCTCTGTGGTTATTATTTCAGGAAACCAATAACAAGATTTTTTATAAAATCTGTCACCATGTATTATTGTGTTGCCAGGTCCAACGTGTGCTTTAGCAATTCGACACCTCCAAACTGGCCATGCCCGGGTATAACAATCCTGGCATACTGGTATTCCTTCATAACTGTTTTTATAGTGTTGGGATATTCATTGAGATCGCCATCGATAGTATTACCCAGATTCTGCGTTCTGATATCCTTAACCATGCAGCCGGCAAAGAGAATTCTTTCCGAAGGAACCCAGGCCACAATATTATCCATGGAATGCGCAGCCCCATGATATTTACAAACCACTTCCAGGTTATCAAGCTTAAGCGTAAGCGAATCTGAAAATCCATTCTGCGGTATGGGGAGGTTCCTTGATTTTGCAATTTCCCTGGTAAGATCAAAAGCATATGACTTAATTCCCAGGTGATGCAGATAATCAAGTCCGCCCATACAATCATTATGCCAGTGATTGGGTACAAAGCCTATAATCACTGTCTCCAGACTATCAGTTATCCAGTTAACCAGATCCTTTGTCAAAGCTTCAGTCATGGGTGTATCAAAGAGTAATGCCTTTCCGTTGTTTACTAAAATGAATCCATTTGAAGCAATCCTCCTGTACTGAAGTGTATCGATATAAGATATATGGATATAAGAGTGCTCTGAAATTTTGATTATTTCGATGTCGTCGGTGACTGTAATTCTTGGGTACTCTGTTTGTGAAGACACATGATAACCAATAAGAAATGATAATGTAATGATTGTCAATATGTTTTTAAGAAAAATCATTGACTATTTTTTGAGATTTCTACTAAAGAGTTAACCGGTCAAATTAATTTTAATATCCACTGGGGTACAGGATTTTTTTATCGCGGTTAACAACCGGGTTTACATTATCGTCCCTTATTTTTTTGTTTGCCGGTTAGCAACCGGCAGAACTTATTCAACCCTGTCAGGGTTGATGCTTTTCTTTCCATCTTCACCCGGCACTTCGTACCGGGTTATTCATGGTTTGACCCCTTTCGGGGTCTTTGCGCAGTTGTCTATATCCTGAATCTTACACTCGGTTATCCGTGCTCTATACCCATCCTTCCTAAGCCTTAGCCTCAGCCTCAGCAATTTTCAATGACCTGGAAACGGAGAACCGAGAACTACTCATACCTGAGCGCTTCAGCCGGGTTCGTACGGGCTGCTTTTGAAGTCCAGTAACTTATTGTGAGCCAGCTGATAAAAAGTACAATGACCAGGGAAATGATAAAATCAACCGGGCTGAGGTTTATCCGGTAATGATAATTTTCAAGCCAGTTATTCAGATATAAATATGCCAGTACCCAGGCAATTACCGTTGAGATCCCAATCAAGATAGTAATTTCTTTGAGCATCAGGTATACAATGCCGCCAATATTTGCGCCGTGGGATTTGCGGATTCCAATCTCCCTGGTTCTCTGTTCAACGGTAAAGGAAGTCAGTCCATATAATCCAAGACTGGCAATGAATATAGCGAGGATGGCAAAGATTAAAGACAAGCTTCCTGTTCTTCTATCTTCCCTGTATTGATTATTAAAATCCTCATCAAGGAAAAAGAACTGGATGGGATAATTGTTTGTAAATTCCTTCCATAATTCTTCAACTTTGCTGATGGTCTGCTTCAAATTTTCCGGTCCTATTTTGATAGTGAAGTATCCCCAGTTCATACGATTTCCCGCATTCAGGAAAATATAGGGATATATGTTCTCATGCAGGGAGGTGAAATGAAAATCTTTTACCACGCCTACGATATTTTGAAGTATCCGCTCACCCTGGGGAGTAGGTTGTATAAACCTGGTAGTCAGTGGATCTGATAGCTGGAAATTTTTTACTGCTGTTTCATTGATCACACAGGCATTACTATCAGAAGCTAATTCGTCTGAAAAGAACCTGCCCTGAATGAGATCGAATTCATATGTTTTGAGTTGGTCATAATCGGCCCAGCTTGTTGTGATGATGACTATATCATCTGTTGTTTGCCCTTCAATAAGATAACCGTTAACGTTATTCATGTGGCCCGGGACAGCTGTTGAATGGGAGCATGCAACGACTCCCGGAATATTTTCGATTTCCTTTTTGAAGACTGGAATCCTGTCGCGGAGGACATGAACCTGCTCCAGCACCATCAGTTGTTCCTTATTAAATCCCAGATCCTTGTTGAGCATATAATGTATCTGTTTGAATATCACGATAGTGGCTACGATTATTGTAATAGAAATGGTAAGCTGAAGGACAACAAGAATACTTCTGAGTATACCGCTTCTGACACCGAAGCTCATTTTGCCGGTCAGAACAGCAACAGGTTTGAAAGAAGCAAGGAAGAATGCCGGATAAGCACCTGAAGCAATCCCAACGACAACTGCAAGTGATAGAAGGAGTGGTATAACATACCAGGCATCAACATAACCTAGTTTAAGCCTTAGCTGGACAAGATCATTAAAGTATGGTAACAGCAGTTCTACAAGAAGAAGTGCGATGACCAGGGCCAGCAATGTAAGCACAATGGATTCTGTAAGGAATTGCCAGATCAGTGCTTTTTTTTCTGAACCGACGACTTTTCTCATGCCTACCTCATGTGCCCGGGAAGCAGAGCGTGCAGTAGACAGGTTCATGTAATTAATCACCGCAATAACCAGGATGGCAATCGCGACCAGTGAAAAAATATAGACATACCTTTTATCATGAGGAACCTTAAATTGCTGATCGATATCAGGATTTAAGTGGATATCTGAGAGGGATTGTAAAAGGATACCATATCTTGAATCCGTTTGACGGAATTCTTCGATACTGATTCCCATAAACTGCTGAATTTCTGGACCAATATGTTTTTCCATCACAGGCCTGATTTTTTCCTCGACCTGATCCTGCAGTGCACCTTCAGTTAAAAGGACATAGGTGGCAAAGCTGTTGGACAACCAGATTTCTTCGTTTGCACGCCAGTGTGTCAGAAAAGACCCGATCATATTGAAGTCAAAATGGGAATTTTCAGGCAGATTCTGACATATACCAGTAACTGAATAATGGGTGGTATCCGTCCCGATTATCAGTAGTTTGCCCATCGGATCTTCATCCCCAAAATATTTTCTGGCTGCTGATTCAGTCAGAACAAGTGTATGGGGTGCATTTAAGGCTGTCTTCGGGTTGCCGCGGATGAATGGCACGGTGAAAATGTTAAAAAAAGAGGAGTCGGCAAGTACAAAATGATCTTCAATATATGTTCTGTCCTCGTATCTGATGACAGTCTCACCCCAGTTATCCATTCTGACCGCATCGATAATTTCGGGGATTTCCTCGATAAAAGCGGCTGCCATGGGGGCCGGTGTGAAAGATCCCAGGACCTCCTGTTCCCCGATTTTTGCATCCAGGATTAACCTGTATATCCTTTCTCTATTCACATGGAACTGGTCATAACTAAGTTCATGGATAACAAATAATCCTATCAGGATAAAAGAAGCAATACCCACTGCAAGCCCCAGGGTATTCAGTACGACATATGATTTTTGCTTCCACATATGTCGAAGAGCAAGTTTGATGTAATTCCTTAACATATGAATGTTTCTTATTATGAATAATCAGGCTATACCGATAGCACGCTTTCGGTATAGCCTGATAAACTGAATCACTGTTTATATTTTCTCAATTGAAATAGTCCTGATCTCCCAGTATTTTACTCCAGGATGTTTTTTCCTGATTTTTTTTCTTGCAGCCAGCTTAATGTCTTCCAATCCAGGAGAACCGGGCACAGCAAAATCCTCTGTGTAAGTCTGATCCTGAATCTCATACGTAATACGAAAATTATTATCCGCCATGTTACACGTCTTTTTGATTAATATTACCAAAGTTACTAATAAAGAATAGATCCTGTAATTATGATCTCATTAAATATTCACAATCGGCCTGGATAACGAAACAAAAAGCCGGGAGCATAATGTATCCAGTCGGGGTGAGACTAACTTTTGTTTATAACAAATCAAAAACATGAAATTTATCATATTTTGTGGTTTAATTAAAATAATTATTTTTGAAGCTTTCAAAATTTCAAATCCTGTACTCCTGAATAAACCTAATTTTTTCAAAACCTCCCAAGATGAAAATCAAGAATTTATTGCAAGCTATTTATTTTCTTGCAACATTTTTAAGTGCCAGTGGACAAGAAATGAGTCTCACATTACGCTTTTTTGGTAAGGATGCCCTGGGAAACAGTCTTACAGTACAGAAGGTATATATTAAGAATATGACCAATGGTACTGATACCATGCTAAATGGGAATATATATACAACTTCATCTGTAGGAATAGTGAATTTTGAACCTTCCGGAAAGTTTGATGTAAACTGTTACCCGAATCCATTTGATGGATCAACGATCATAAGTGTTGATGGGCTGGATCATGGAGAATTGTGTATTGAAGCTTTCCGGTTGGATGGCAAACTGATAACACAATATCATGACAATATTGGCCCGGGTGATGCAAGGTTCCGGTATATCAGCAATGAGGCCGGGATCAATATTATCCGGGTAGTGAATAATAGAAATATTAAATCCTTCAAGATTATTTGTAATACAACTGCATCTGTGAATAATATTGAACGGCTTGACAGAACTTTCATGGACCGGGGAGTTAAAAAATCTGAAGTAGAAACAAATGATGATCCGTTTTACATTGCAGAAGGTGACAGGTTACAGTTTGTTGGATATTCGGGGGACTATATATCCCTGAGTATTTATGATACACCAGTTGATGATAAAAGTTATACCTTTCAATTCGAAACAAAATATTATAAGTTAAAGAAACACCAGATCATTACGGAAAAGCCATGCCTGATCAATATTCTCTTTTCTGTAGCGAATAAGAATGATAAAGGGATCGATTATTTAGGCAATGACGATTTTATTGTCCTGGAAGATAATAGCACCGTTTCTCCAACGGAAACTTTCAGGTATGTTAATAAATCAAATACTGTTCCTTTCTTATTAAAGACGGTACTGTTATTAGATAACAGTGCAAGTGTTGCCAATAACCTGGAATCTATCAAATCTGCTGCATCACAATTAATTAATCATAAACTTGATAAACAGGAAATTGCTATATATGGTTTTTCCGATCAGTATAATTTAATTCAGGATTTTACCAACGATAAAGATTCTCTCCTGGATGCGATTAATTCCATAACCCTGGGCTTTCCTTCAACCAATTTATATGGTTCAATTATTGAAGCTGCCAGCAGATGGGATGATTATTATTCAACCACATTTATTGAGCAGGGCTATATGGTTGTTCTCACTGACGGGGATGATACACAGGGTTCCTCCACGCTAACCAGTGCAATTACTGCAATTGGAGATAAGAAAACTTATATGATCGGTTTGGGAGATGAGATAAATCCTGATAACCTTAACAAACTGGCAAACCCGGGACCTTATTACC
Source organism: Bacteroides sp. SM23_62_1 (assembly GCA_001304505.1). Taxonomy (GTDB): domain Bacteria; phylum Bacteroidota; class Bacteroidia; order Bacteroidales; family SM23-62; genus LJUQ01. The sequence continues at coordinate 903 of LJUQ01000068.1, read as the reverse complement.
CGATAACGGATATTAATGATCTGGGAGATATATTTACAGAAATTCAAAATGATATTATCCGGCAGTCAAACAGCTTTTATTGGCTTACCTATATGACCCCAAAAAGAACAGGTAGCCATGAGCTACTTTTAAAAGTAAAAGACAATACAAACACGCTTTCAACCAGTTATATTGAAGGAAACTTCAGTGCAACAGGATTTTATTCAGTGTATTCCGGGGTATATGTAAACAAAACCGATTTGGATCCTTATGGGATTGATACTGTGTATCTCAGTAAAGAATACCCGGGAACAAACCTGCAGGCGATAACATATTGGGCCTTGCATCCTCCTGAATATTCCTGGGAAGAGTTGGATAGTTCATTGTTGATAATTGAGGATGATCCCATTGATCCAAAGAGTATATCGTTAAGCAGGAAGTATGAGCTGGCGTCAGAAAGTCATATAAGGGTGACAGATTACCCGAATGATTTTATGAAAGACATTACGGTAATCATCAAGGAGAAGCCAACATTCCAGCTCGATAGTATTACTGATATTGATGGTGCTTCTGCCAGGGGATATGTTAATTTTATTTTTGATGCAGGTAATAATATCAATGAAAGGGGGATCTGTTGGAGTGAGGACTCGCAATTAGTGTCACTCACCCATAAGATTATTCTTGATAATCAGACGGGTATTCAAAACCAATCTCTTACGGGATTGAAGAACAATACTGGTTATTATGCAAGAGCGTATACAGTAACCTTATCAGATACAGTTTATTCAGACAGCCAGTTTTTTACCACTTTAAATCCTGAACTGCAGATTGATAGTATAACTGGTATTACAGCTACTTCAGCGAGAATTTATATTAATTTCATTACCGATACAGGAACCCAGGTAAATGAGAGAGGTATATGCT
>LJUQ01000282.1 GCA_001304505.1 Bacteroides sp. SM23_62_1 | reverse complement strand
AATCCTGATCAGGGAAAATATACATACTGCCTTATCGGGTGAGGAGGCTGGATTAAAGGCTTATTTTCCTTTTGAAAATGTTAATGTTACCGATCCATCAACTTCAGTCAACACACTTGAAAACATGACCATTGACGAAATTGGTGTTGCAGGGGCTTGTGAACTGGTAGCAGGGGCAGAGCATACAGGAGAAGCTCCAACAATTAAATTACCCCGTCCTGTGGAATCCATACCCTTCAATTATATGATCAATGAAGATGTGGTGCTTATCCAGCCAATCAAAGATCCATCACTGATTGAAAACCAGGTTCTGACTTTCTCTGTAAGGAAGGTAAAAGACCTTCATAATAATGAGATGGCATCCACGGTTACCTGGACTGCATTTATAGACGTGAATAGCCTGGTTTGGGAGGAGAATAAAAAATCCCTGACCAAGAAACCCGATGAAGAATCAGAATTCAAAGTAAAAATCGTTAACAAAGGGGGTCAAAAGGAGTACTTCACCATATCTAATTGTCCTGAATGGCTGGATGTTTCGGATGATCATGGTGCTATAGAACCACTGGGAAGTAAGGAAATTACCTTTACATTATTCCCGGGAATGAATCTCGGACAGTATCTGGCCAATGTATATCTATCAGGTAACCTTGAATTTAATGAGCGTTTACAGGTAGAGGTGGATGTTAAGGTTGAACCACCCTTGTGGGAGGTCGATGAAAATGCCTACCAGTATTCGATGTCGGTCATCGGCCAGCTGAAGATTGATGAAACGTTGTCGACCGATGTAAACGACCTGGTAGGAGCATTCCTGGGCAAGGAATGTGTTGGTGTAGCCAATGTGACCTATTTCAGTGACCAGGATATTTACCTGGTATTCATCAATATATTCAGCAATAATCCCGGTTCGGGATCGATCCACTTTAAGGTTTGGGATGCCGACCAGGGCCGGATCTATCCTGAGGTAACACCGGTAATGGATTTCAAAGCCGATGACCTGGTTGGAAGCGCTACAAATCCCCAGAGCATACATGCGCTTAACCTGTATGCAAATAACATTGCTTTAGCGAAAGGATGGAACTGGATTTCATTCAACCTGAATACTGATAAACTGGCCAGCCTGGATGAATTTCTCCTTGTCCTTGATTTGCAGCAGTATAATGACCTGATTAAGAACAAAGTTGCATACAGCCAGTATAACGGTGTAAAATGGCAGGGAACTCTTTCCAGTCTGGAAATTGGTAAAATGTACATGATGATGATATCACAGGCCCAGGATTTTGTATACTCAGGAGAGCCTGTAGTAACGGGAGATATGCCAATTCAGCTGGTGAAGGGGTGGAACTGGATCGGATACACTCCACAGGGGAACCTGACCGTCAAAGAGGCATTCGGTTATCATCTGCCTTCAGCAGGTGATGTGGTAAAAAGCCAGTTTGCTTTTGCCATCTATGACGACCTTATGGGATGGATCGGAAGCATGCAATATATGAGGCCCGGCCTGGGATACAAGTATTATTCGGGGGATGCAGCGACATTTTATTATCCTGAAAAATCAGGTATGAAGAGCCTGGTTGATATTGAAATCCCGGAAGCGCCGGAGTTTATCCACCAGTGGCCAAACAGCATGAACTTGATTGCCAGGATAGTGCCCGGAGACAGGGTAACCGAAGAATACCTTGTGTATGCATACAGGAATAAGAATATCACGGGACTGGGCCTGCCGGTATATAATTCAAATACAGGAGAATGGTTATGGTTTATCCAGGTATATGGAGATACAGCCGGGGATAAAATCGGATTTATGATTGAGAACGCTTCAGGTACAGAAAAGCTGGCAGCCCGTGAGGAAATCCTGTTCCAGGCAGACAGGATCATTGGAACCCTTTCCGAGCCGGTTGAACTGACCCTGGCTGATCCAGAGCAAAGGCCTTCCGGAATCCGGGTTTATCCGAATCCGTTTACCGATGAGTTGAATGTGGCTATCGGTTCTTCTGACAATCTCAGGATTGAGTTAACCGACCTGGAAGGAAGGGTGATCTGGAATTACAAGTATGAGTCAGTCCGGGATAAATATATCCATACCCTCGATCTGCCATCAGATTTGTCCGAAGGAGTTTATATCCTGAAGATCATGAATGGGACCGGCACACATTACCAGAAAATCATCAAGCAATAATACATGTCATGAATACAAGAAAATTGATCGTAATAGTCTGGGCAGTCCTGATTACCTCAGGGCTGCCCCTGAGCGCCACCGATTATTTCAATCCGGCCGACTACCAATATAACATGACAATAACCGGGACCATCCTGATCGAAAATATTGAAAACAGCGAGCTGGATACCCTGTTTGCATATGCCGGCGAACAATGCAGGGGCCTGATATCACCCAAATATGAATCCGGTTATGGTAAATGGTTTGTGTACCTGGTTGTCCATGGTAACGGGGAATCCGAGGAGATTACGTTTAAATATTACAATGAGACGAAAGATTCAATCATTGACCTTTGTAATACTATGATATTTGAAATTGACAGGATCCACGGTACTCCGGGATATCCTTATAAGTTTTCCGATATCGAGGTTTCAGTAAATAATCATTTTTCTGAACCGTGGATAGTCTTGAACCAGTATGAAAATCTGCTGGTTATCGATCTGAATCAACAAGCATATCTAGAAGTGATTGATTTAAGCGGAAAAATAATCCTCCATAAGGGACTGAGTTATGGAAGGTCTGAAATCTTTCTGGAGGGTTTTAAAAAGAATATCTATATCCTCAGAATATCAAGCCAGCGTGAAATATTAACCAGAAAGATCCTGTTTTGATTAATCAGGATATTGTCATAACGGCTGCCAGTAAAGGCCGTTATGACATGGACATATCAGGCAGTTTTCTTCGATTCCACAGTTTGCTGAACTGTTTCTCTCTCCTTCCCAAATATCCTGAAAAAAAAGACAGGTTAATAGGTTATTTTGGTAAGGAGAGGATTAAATTAATAGAAGACAATAATATTCAGGATATCTGGATTCGTGATTTTGCTCCTTTCTGGAAAGTCTCAAATGGGAAAATCATTCCAGTGAAAGGATGGTATTATCCAGATTTCGGAAAAGAAGACTACTTAAAAGACTCTATTCATGATGATAATGCAGGTATCACTCTTGGAGGGAAATATCTTGAACATATATTATGAAAAAATCCGAGTCATACTTGAAGGTGAGCATCTGACCCATAATGGCAAAGGCTGAGCGATTTGCACAAACCGAGTCATTGGTTCAAATGAGCACTTATTTGTCAATAAACTTACCACAATTCTTGAAGAGCAACATTGTCTCAAGAAGATCTATTTTATCTCAGTGGAATACAATGGATTTCAACTGCAATGTATTAAATGACACTTAAGAAGTATTTAATCTGCATATTCATCTATTGATTTAGTTTTAATGCAAGATTCTTAAAATGTAATAAAGTCTTTTCATTATTTATAATAAAATTACAACTCTTTAATAAATTTATAAAATATTAAGTGAAAGTTTTAGAGAGATAATAAACCGTCCGGTTTTTTGCCCACTTATTATAAGGGGAGGTTGATGATAAATTTCCTGTCTTTTTACATAGCTTAATTGTTTGGGGAGGATTATTTGAGCTATTTAATGAAATAGACTATAATATTAGAATACTCCTGGTACTTTATCAAACTTTAGAATTTCTGCCTGATATATTATTATAGTCTGTACCATCCACCAATAACTATTTGATTTTAAATTTGAATTACAGTATATTTATATAATCAAAGCCGGTCATAATTTCTTTCTCCAATGCCAATCTGGTCAGCCGAAATAAAAGAACTTGAAACATTATACACCTTTCTCAAAGGCAAGTTTCCTGAATTGGAAAAAGAACTGGTGCAACTGATAAGGACGGATGATGCGAATGTTGTCATGCTCTATTCGAGAAGATGCCTGGAGGTTATTATTACCGACCTGTGTGAATGTGAACTGAAAAGACCACGTAAAACTGAACCACTCAAGGGTATCATTGATAAGCTCCACCATGAAGAGAAGATACCTTCTCATATCATTGCCTCGATGCAAAACCTTAACAGCTTATCAGCATTCGGTGCCCACCCTAAAGAATTTGAACCGGAACAGGTAAAACCAGTTCTTAATAACCTGACAACAATTATCAAATGGTATCTGAAATACAAATACACACAAACCGTCAGTGAACAAAAGACAGAAGAAATTAAAGATGAAACTAAAGCCCCGGATGATTCTATTAAACGAATCCAGAAAACAAAGAAAAGGTTAATATTATTACTTTCCGGAATAGCACTGATTATTATTATTGCTGTTGTAGCTCTGTTTGTATTCGACATTATTGGCGGCAGGGAACTGGAAAAGTCAATTGCCGTATTGCCTTTTAAGAATTTCAGTGCTGACCCAGACCAGGAATATATGTGTGATGGATTAACGGATGAGATCATTAATCATCTATATAAAATAGAATCCTTTGATAAAGTAAGTTCTTTAACCTCTGTATTAACATACAAAGAAACAGATAAACAAATACCCCAGATTGCCGATGAATTGAAGGTGAATTACATTCTTGAAGGAACGTATAGAAAGATCGGTGAACAGCTAAGAGTATCAGCCCAGTTAATAGAGGCAAAACGTGATATGCACATATGGATACATGATTATGATCAACCATATGAAGAAATAATATCCATACAGTCGGATATTGCATTGCAGATTGCAGATCATTTAAAGGTATTTTTAACAAATTCGGAGAAGCAAAATATTCAAAAAATCCCTACCACCAACCAGGAAGCTTATGAACTTTTACAACAATCTTGGTATCATCTTTTTATTACAAGATCCATTCAATCAGATCAAGCAGTTGATTTATGTTTACAGGCTATTGAATTAGATCCGGATTATGCAGATGCATTTGCTGCTGCAGGTGCTTATACTCTTATGAGAGGTAGTTATGCAGGTGGTAGTGAAATCCAATCTGTCGTATGGGATGCCCAGGAATATTTAGAAAAAGCCCTGGAATTGGATCCGAGTAATGGTGGCGCCCATATAGGATTTGCCGTAATTAATGAATGGATAAAATGGGATTATATCAAGGCTGAAAAAGAATATTTAAGAGCTATTGAATTATTACCTAATAATTTGGAATTAGTTGGCGGATATATTGAATTTCTTGTAAAGATGAATAAACTTGAAGATGCGTTAATCTATCAAACAAAAATAAAATATGAGAATTTTTCAATAAGAATTCAAATATTATCAGGTAATATTAAAGAGGCTTATAATTCTTTAAAAACATCTCTTGAGTCATTGAGAGAGAGTGGAAATCGATGGGTGGGTCATCATTATTTATGGTTGGAAGAATATGATTCTGTAAAATATTACCTTGAATATGCGTTGCAATCTGAAGAACCGGATATGTTAACACCAAGGTTTCAATCATACCTGGCATTAGCATATCATAAAACAAAACACTATCAGCAAGCCCGGA
>LJUQ01000281.1 GCA_001304505.1 Bacteroides sp. SM23_62_1 | reverse complement strand
TTTTTCAAGCTCTGATGCACGTGTTATCATATAATCTTCTCCGGAGGCATTGGTAGCTCCACTCTGAAACAGCAGGAACCATGCACCTACCGGGCCATATGCATCCTTGAAACGTACCGGCACAAAGCGCACCTCCTGGCAGGTCATTTCTGCACCTGCTTTCAGGGTAAAATAGGCACTGGCGCCGGAATTAAATGGCGGGTACCACGATCTGCCAAGACCTTCCCCAACCGACCTTGGCCTGAAAATGTGAACCGCACCACCCAGCGCAACCAGCACACTTTTTGCCCTGAAAACATAAAAGGTGTTATCCCTTATACTGAAACCTACCGCACCTGTGCATCTGTTTCCTTCCATCAGCGGTCCTGTTATGAAAACCCTCTCAAAATATTTTCCGTTTTCACCAAGTTCCGACAGTGCATTTTTTGCAGCTTCTGCAACGATGGTCTTGTAGGATTCGCCATGGATCATAATCTGCCACCTTCCTTCACGGATGTATTGTCCCTTATCATCCTTCCAGATCGGTAATCCCCACTTCTCAAAGAGATGAACAGAAGAATCAACATGCCTGGCGATATTTGCAACCAGGTCATCCCTGGTAATCCCCATTAAATCTGTCTTAACATATCTGACATAATCCTCAATAGTATTATGACCATCTTTCAGACCGAGATACATATTAATTGCAGATAATCCCATTGCCACTGCCCCAGAACGGTCCATTGCTGCTTTATCAACTACCGTTACCTTCAGATTATGCTTTTTAGCCCAGTATGATGCTTCAAAAGCAGCTCCACAGGCAGCCATTCCTCCGCCAAGAATCAGGAGATCGGTTATCACTTCAACCGTTTCAAAGCTTTCTGATGGATTCATAATTAAAGTTTTGGTAAATCATCCACACCTGATGATCCAGGTTCAGTTCGAAGAAGAGAATCATTAAGATTATCTGATGCTGTCTGAAATCCCGCATCCGGAACAGCTGTTCCTTCAGGGATCGTTCGGATAGGGAATTTAAACCGTTTAATCTGACCATTCCGGAATCTGACCGACCAGAGAATAGAATCAGTGCTTTTCAGCGGCTGAACAACTGCTCCAAGAGGCATGAAATCGGCATATCCCCTGACCTCAATCGCCTGGGTCGGACAAATCTTGACACAGTTGTAACACTCCCAGCACATCTCCGGTGCCCGGTTATATGCTTTATTTGTTTCCTTATCAAGTAGCATCAGGTCGTTCGGACATATATACTGGCAGGCTGTCTTATCCAGTGCCTTACAACCATCACATTTTTGCTGAATAACGAAACTTGGCATAGATCATTTTAAATTGGTAGTTATTGCAAACATAACCAATTCAGTCATAAAATCAATAACCAGCAGAAGGGAGTTTTGTTACGGTTAAATTATTATCAACATCGAAAGGTAAGAATCATGGATGAAATTCGAAATTTGAAATAGACACGAAAGACTGAAAAACGAAACTCCGAAACCTGGTCAGTCAGTACATACCTAGTCAGGGCATGACTTTTAGTCATACCCTGACTGAGTTACACCGATAGCCGATAACCGAGAACTGAAAACCAAAAACCTAATACCCTACAACCCATAGCAACCGGTCTTCATCAATACAAAAATCAACCAGATCCAACAAATCCTTATTAATCTTGATTAATTCTTCATGGAAGGTAGTCCAATGGTTCATCCAGTTTTTATCTTTCCTGATCAGGGCAAGAAGGAAATCCTTACAATGTACTTTTAAACCGATGTGGTCCTGGAATTCAGGGAGAGATTTAATATTTTCAAGTATGGCGAGGTTTGTTAACAATCTGTTTCGTAACGGTACAATGTAGCGGGCATTGAATTTTGTCGGTTCATAATACTCATAAAGATTATTTGCCTTTTCAAAGCAATCGGCGAAAAGGTTGAATACAATACTATCGATGTACTGTGATTCAGGATCACATTTAACATATTGATCCTCAGTGCCTGTAATATTTAGCTCAACAAAATTCAGATCTTTTGATCCATATAGCTCTAATCTCATGATAAACAAATATTTTAAGGCGAAATTATAAAAAGAATATCAGAAGTTTAAATTCTGGATAGGATTTAATGGGGTTTTGGTGGATAATTCAGTAGGTAATTCAGTAGATAATTCAATTGTGCTTCAATAGTACTGTTAACAGTTGCAAACGTTTTAAGAAACATGTCATCCCGAGGGAACACAGTGACCGAGGGACCTCGTCCTATCCGGTATGATTGTGTTTAATTAAGCACTCCAAATCTTTGTTTACCTTAATCGACTACGAGTTCCCTCCTCTCCGCCTGTGGCGGATCGTCGGGATAACTTGTTTCAGGATACGATATTACTCACTCTCTGTACCCTTTTCCCTTGCAACTTTGCAAGTTTGCGATCCTTGCGACCTATCAATCCTTTCTGCTCTCTGCTCCATGCTTCCATCCTTCTCACATTATAATCTTGCACCATGAATATATTAACTAAATTTGCAGATTAAACTCAAAATAGTGTCGAGACCGGATATCATTAAACTTCTTAATGAAGCATTTATGAACTGGGCCGGAAAGGAGCCTTCATCATTTCTTCCTTTGCCGGTTTCAGGATCAGGAAGACAGTATTTCAGATTCAGGTTTGATAAGGAAACGGTTATCGGTGTGTGGTCAGAAAATACTGCTGAAAATGATGCATTTACTCATTTTACTGAACACTTCAGGAGCCTTGGCCTGAATGTCCCGGAACTATTCTATAAAGACCTGAAGAATCACCTTTATTTGATTGAAGATCTGGGGGATGAAACACTTTATTCATGGATAATGAAACTTGCCCCGGGCAGGTTAATTTCAGAGCAGGTAAAATCTCATTATCAGTTGGCATTGAAGCACCTGATCAGATTCCAGCTTGACGGGAAAGAGGGGCTTGATTTTTCGCTTTGTATTCCACGGCCGGTGTTCGACAAACAATCCATACTCTGGGACCTGCAGTATTTTAAATATTTTGTCCTGAAGCTCTTTAACATCCCCTTTGATGAACAAAAACTTGAAGATGATTTGAATATGATGGCAGATGTTCTCCTGACGGTGGAGAATGATTTTTTCATGTACCGGGATTTTCAATCAAGAAATATTATGATCCGTAACGAAGATCTATATTTTATTGATTACCAGGGAGGGAGAAGAGGACCTTTACAATATGACCTGGCATCGCTTCTTTATGAGGCAAGGGTTAATCTTCAAAATGATATAAGGGAGGAATTAACTGATTTTTACATCAATCAATTATCAAAACATATCAAAGTAGATGCAGATAAGTTCCGGGAGTTTCTTTACCTTTTTGTTTTTCTCAGGGTCCTGCAGGTGCTGGCTGCATATGGGCTGAGAGGTTATGTACAGAACAAGTCAATTTTTCTTAGAAGCTATCCTTTTGCGGTGGATAACCTGGAATGGTTATTATCCCGCGGACTCATCAAGCTTAATACTCCGGAACTTAAACATGCCGTGGAAAAGATACTTGAAATTGCAGAGATACGTGAAAAGTACGACGATTCTGCACCCCTTCATATTTATATCAACAGTTTTTCATATAAATACGGTGTTCCGAAAGACTTCAGCGGTCATGGTGGTGGATTTGTATTCGATTGCAGGGTGCTTCCCAATCCCGGACGTTATCCTGAATATAAGGATATGACCGGCCTGGATGAGCCGGTAATCAAATTTCTTGAGGGACATCAGGAAGTGGATGATTTTCTGCAACAGGTCAGTAAAATTGTTGATATCTCACTACAGGAGTATCTTCAAAAAGATAAGAATCGTTTAACAATCAGCTTTGGATGCACTGGCGGTCAGCACAGGTCGGTTTATTGCGCAGAAAAAATTGCAGATTATATTAAAACCAAATATAATATAGAACCCATACTGGTACACGGATTCTATAGAAATATCGGGAAATGAAGGAGGAAGGATGAATGATGAATGATGAAGGAAAAAGTAAAAAGTAAAAAGTTAAGAGGCTGTGTCACAACATCAATAATTAGCTAAAATATCATTTCACCCCCATCCAAACCTCCCTCCTAAAAGGAGGAGATTTGATTGTTACAATAACCTGTTCCCCTTCCCACTTCAGGGGAAGGGGATAGGGGATGGGGTGAAGTTGAGAACTACATTTTGTATGATCTCCACCGTCGTTGAATGAAAAAGTAGTTGTAACATAACGCAATATTCCAGATCGTTGAGGATGAAATTTATACTAAGAATAACCAGATGAAAGCCATGATTCTTGCAGCAGGGCAGGGGACAAGGTTAAAACCCCTAACTGACCATATACCGAAACCTCTGGTCAGGTTTAATGGTGTGCCCCTGCTGGAAATTATCATCAACAGGTTATTTGTTTCCGGTATTGATGAAATTGTGATCAATATCCATCACATGGCAGATCAGGTTCTGGAATTTCTTAAAAAAAAGGATTATTATAATGGAAGGGTGATAATTTCTGATGAACGTGACCGGTTAATGGATACAGGTGGTGGAGTTTTGAAAGCACGGGATCTTCTATATTCTGATGAACCATTTTTACTTCACAATGTTGATGTTTTAACAAGTCTTGATATTAATCAGTTAATCATGTCTCATAAGAAGGAAAAAGCATTGATTACCATCGCAGTAAAGAAGAGGCCAACATCCAGATTGCTTCTGTTTGATGAAAACAACTGTCTTGCCGGATGGTGTCATAATGAAACCGGGGAAATGCGGATTGGCAGAGAGTATATGGGGGAGCTTTCCAGTTATGGAAACAGCTGTGTTTATATATTTAATCCCGAATTTTTTGACCTGGTTGATAATCAGGAACCGGTATCATTGACTGATATTTATCTTGAGCTTGCAAGGCAATATATAATAAAGGCATTCATTCACAATGATGATTATTGGTATAACCTGGGATTATATGATTCTTTTGTCAAAGCTGAAGTTGAGGTTCAAGGAAAAAATTCGTGAGACTCACATTTCGCGAACCGAGAGTGAAATGGAAGGGTAAAGCCAAACAATCCTTATAACAATCGGGAGAAAAAGTAAAATAAAATACTGGTCACAGAGAACCACAGAGGAATATTGAGAACCACAGAGATCGATCTCCCTGTGTATTTCATAAGCCTCTGTGGCTCGTTGTGACCGGAAAAATCAAAACAAATATTCATGAGTGTAAAAAAAGCCACCAGGGTATTTGATGTTTTCACCGATCCTTTTCAGCGTTTCTTTCAGACTGAAGCATCCAGCGGGATATTGTTGATCATGGCAACGGTTATTGCTTTATTCTGGGCTAATTCACCATGGTCGGGATTATATGATAAAATCATCAATTATAAGCTCACTTTCCAGCTTGGGGAATTGTTCATCATATCGAAGAGTCTGTTATTATGGGTTAATGACGGGCTGATGGCGATTTTCTTTTTTGTTGTGGGACTTGAAATTAAGAGAGAGATCCTTACCGGTGAGCTTTCAGATATTAAACAGGCTTCCATGCCTGTAATCGCAGCTGT
>LJUQ01000280.1 GCA_001304505.1 Bacteroides sp. SM23_62_1 | reverse complement strand
CCTATACTGCGGGAAATACTTTTGCTCAGTTCATCAATTTGTGTTTCAAGAATGCTGCCCACCCCTTTACCCCGGGAACTGGTACTTGTTAATAATTGTTTGGATTGAACATCCAGTACTTTTATATCTGTAACAAAAATATCATCGGCTTTGATGAAGCTGCCAAGCACAATGGTTTCAATGCCATCCATAGTGCACAGTTCAAATCCTGTATTTTTATCAATCAGTTCTACATTTTCCTTACCCATCTGTTTCAACAGATCGTGCATTCGTTCCCAAGTTGTGACATTGAAATATTGGGATTGTTCCAGATTTGTGATGAGGAGATTTGGAATCGCTTTTTGAAGATAGTTGTAACTTTCATCGCCTGTTTGATTTTCAAAGCTGATGACAGCAATAGGTTTTGGGGGATAGGATATTTGATTTCGACATACAAACCGGATCAAAGAAAAAATTACCAATACAATGAATAACGCGACAATGCCAAGGCTTACCTTATGTTGCCATTTCATTTTATTGATCAGTCTAATCATTCGTGGAAACTTATCAGCATCTTCTTTTGTCAATTCGAATGGTGGTTTTAATTTTTTCAAATCACTAGTTATTTCCGATACATTCTGATATCGGTTATGAATCTCTTTGTGAAGCATCCGCTTAACGATTTGTTCAAGTATTCTGGGAATCTCAGCTCTGAAATCTGTCATAGGTTCCGGTTCTTTATTTAAAATGGAATAAATCACAACCTGGTCCACATCACCCGGAAATGGTAATTTTCCAGTGATCATCTCATACATAACCACACCTAATGACCAGATATCTGTGCGGTGATCGACTTCCTGACCACTTGCCTGTTCGAATGACATGTAAGCAACAGTGCCAAGACTGGATCCCTCTTTTGTGAGCCGGGTTTGTTTTAATGATCGGGCCAATCCAAAATCCATGATCTTTACATGACCGTTCTCAGTGATCATAATGTTGGAGCTCTTGATATCCCGGTGTACAATTCCATGCTTGTGGGCTTCCTGCAATCCCTGACATATCTGAATCCCAATCCGGATGGCTTGTTCGACATTAAAGGGACCAGATTTCAATTTGTTATCCAGACTTTGTCCTTCGATATATTCCATGATGATAAAGAGCTGATCCTTCCATTCACCAATATCATGAATGGTGCAGATATTAGGATGGTTGAGAGCAGCGGAAGCTTGAGCTTCTCTGATAAATCGCTCTTTGGCTTCTACGTCATAAGTGAGACGGGAAGATAAAAATTTAAATGCGACAATGCGATGCAGTTTTGTATCCTCAGCTTTGTAGACGGTACCCATCCCACCCGCGCCAAGTTTTTCGATAATTTTATAATGAAATATGGTTTTGCCGATCATTATGATCTAGAGCGTTGTTAATTATTTTCTAAAATACCAAGTTTATCTATAACGCAATAACATATATTTTACTGTCAATATCTTTATTACAGGCAATATACAACTTATAATACAGAAAGTCAAAAAACATACTTGCTATAATATGAAATATATTTGCAGATTAAAGTTAATTTATATAAAGAGGAACGAGGTATACCAAATGTTCTATTCTTCGGTTTTTTCCGTAACTTTATCAGTGATGAGGGTAAGGTAAGCAGGTTTTTCACGAAGGTTGATTTGTTACATAACTGCTTGTCGCATAAATCTATCCTTTGGCAGCCATAGATGGTACTGTGAGACCGGATTTAAAAAATATTGGTTATATATAAAATATAATCCGCTTATCTCTGATACTCTCTTTGATACATCTGACAAGATTGTAAAAGGATATGATGTAGAAAAAATAAAACCATGAAAGATTTTCGGAACATAACATTAGCCGTTAATTACTTTTATTTTAACTAAAGACGTAAATGGTTGGCTTAATGCTTTTTATGTTGTATATTTGATTACTGGAAATTAAGAATTATAATTATTTTCATTTTCTCTTATATTAGGGATTGCATGTATATTTGGATGCTATAGATAAAGTATAGAGTTATTTCAAAATGACAGGTAAAACAATTTTACATTACCGGATTTTAGAAAAACTTGGTGAGGGTGGTATGGGAGTGGTATATAAAGCTAAAGACCTTAAACTGAATCGTCCTGTCGCCTTAAAATTTCTCCATCCTGAATCCATGCAGAATAAAGCCAAGAAAGCATCTCTGCTGCAGGAAGCTCAGGCAGCAGCTGCCATTAACCATCCTAACATTTGCACGGTTTATGAAATTGCAGAGACAAAATCTTCCCCTGGTAAATCAGGCAGAAAAAATCTTTTCTTTGTCATGGAATATGTTGAAGGTCAAAACCTGAAAAAGAAGATACAATCAGGTCCATTGAAAATTGACAATGCCATAGATATTGCCATACAAATTGCTGAAGGCCTACAGGAAATCCATGATAATGGAATGGTACACAGAGACATCAAAAGTGATAATATTCGAATAACTAAAAGGGGCCAGGTGAAAATAATGGATTTCGGACTGATCAAAACATCAGGCATCAAAGATAAAGTTCAACAAAATGATTCAACAGGTGGGACATTGGCATACATGTCTCCGGAACAAATAAGGGGAGAAGAAGTTGATAACCGTTCAGATATATGGTCATGGGGTATTGTTTTATATGAATTGATTTCCGGTCAACTGCCTTTTAAAACAGATAAGGATGGTATAGCTGTAATTTATTCAATTCTGGACGAAAAACCTGAGCCTATCCAAAATATCTTTCCGGATATCCCATCCGGATGTTTAAGTATTTTGAACCGTTCATTGGAAAAAGATTCTGAAAACCGGTATCAATCGATGAAAGATGTATTGGCTGATTTAAAGCGCTTGAAAGATGACATTATAAGAATCGATCATACAAAAGAATCAGAACAAACAATTGCTGAACCTGCATCATTATATACGCGTTTGAAAAATACGCTAATTATTTCAGGGGCTGTAGTCCTTACTCTGTTAATATTGATTTTTGTAATAAAGCTGGTATTTCAGAAATTTAAGCCAACTCCGGAGTCACAGGTCTCAGTCTTAACTAGTTATACCGGATCTGAACGAATGCCGGCCCTGTCACCGGATGGAAATAAACTGGCATTTATTTGGGGTGGAGATTCAGCAGGTACATATGACATATACATAAAACTCATTGGAGAAAACGATTATTTTCGTTTCACATCAAGTAAAGGTTGGATCTTTGACTATGGACCAACATGGTCCAATGATGGTAATTCCATAGCATATATTCGGGGATATATAAAAGGCAGGGAATCAGGAATTTACTCTAAGTCGATTATCGGAGGAAGAGAAATTTTGCTTGTTCCTTTAGACAGTTTATTGTTTACAGACGAAGTCTACCCGGGAATCGACTGGTCCTGGGATGGTCAATGGCTTGTTTACAATGATTTTGATACTATAGAAAAAAAACATTGTCTTTTCCGTCTCAATTTTAAGACACGGGATAAAGAACAATTGACCTTTCCCGGATCAGATTATCTTGGAGATATGATGCCCAAATACTCACCGGATGGAAAATATGTTGCTTTTGTACGTGTTCAAAGTATTGGGATTGGAGAACTCTACCTTGTTAAATTGAAAAACAGGCAAATCAGACAGCTTACCTTCGATGGAAAAAACATCCATGATTTGGCATGGTTACCGAATAACCGTGAAATTGTGTTCAGTTCAGACAGAGATGGGAGTTTAAGTCTTTGGCGAATATCTTCAAGGGGAGGAAAGCCAGAATCTCTGAGCATAGGAGGAGATGCAGAAGAAATGTCAATATCAAGAACAGGAAACCGGATGGTATACTCAGCAGGATCATGGGATTTTGATATATGGCAGGCTGATTTGTCTACCATACCTGGTGGCATAATTGAGCCTTATAAATTTATCGTTTCAAGTAAGATAGACAGATTTGGTTCTTTTTCACCGGATGGGGAAAGAATTGCTTTCTCATCCAGTCGCAGCGGAAATCAGGAAATATGGACATGCAATAGTGACGGTTCAAGTCCGGAACGCATTACTTACCTTAATTCAGCATCCAGCGTACCTAGGTGGTCCCCGGACGGCCAATGGATAGTGTTCGATTCCAAGACTCACGGACATAGCGACATCATGATTGTGGATGCAAATGGAATAAAACCTTCTCAATATTTGACAGACGATCCGTCAGATGACAGGCTTCCTTCATGGTCGCATGACGGACAATGGGTTTATTTCGTATCAAACAGGACCGGACAGTATGAGATTTTTAAAATTCAAATGCAGGGAGCAGAGGGTAGTGAGATAGTTAAGATTACTTCAGATGGAGGTTTTATGTGCTTCGAATCTCCTGATGGAAAGTATATATATTATAAAAAATATGAAGGGTATTTAAGTCCAATTTACAGGCTCGATCTTGAAAAATCAGAGGAGACAATTGTCATAGATGAAGAGATCGATCTTTCACGATGGATTGTTGCTGCAGAGGGAATTTATTATATAGTATCTAATCCAAAAGGAGATCCCATATTAAAACTTTACAGATATTCAACAGCAACAATTGAACAAGTGGGATTTATAAGGGAATGGCATTTGCGCTTATCAGACATTTCGAAAAATGGAAAAGCTATGCTTCTATGGAAAATGATATCTTCACATGATATATATATGGTTGAGAATTTTAAATAGCATTAAGAAATATATTATTTATTTTTATATTAAATATAAGGTTTGGGATTAGATATGAATCCTTCCATATACAAACAAATCTTCGAATTTGCGGGACTCCTTCTCATAGAGAAAGATGTAGACAGGCTATTAACAAAAGCCATGGACATGGCGATTGAAATTTCCGGCGCTGAACGAGGATGGTTAATCCTTTTTTGTGAAGAGGATCAGAAAATCCGGTTCCAGTCTGCCCGCAATCTACAAAAGAAAGACATCGAAAAACCGGAATTCGAAATCAGCCGGACTATTATTGATAAGGTAAAAACTGATGGAAATCCTGTTTGCCTCCAAAACGCTCTGGATGACAATAACTTTAAGCAGAGTAAAAGTATTGAATCATTAAAAGTACTGTCCGTGATCTGCCTGCCTCTGATCCAGAATAATATTATTTTCGGAGTTGTGTATCTCGATAACAGAAAATTAACCGGTGTTTTTAAACCGGAGATTTTCAGCTTTATTCAGGAGTTTGCTAATTTCATTTCAACAGCAGCATTTAATGCTTTGGAACGAAAACACCTTCAGAACCAGATTTCTGATCTCGAAAAGGAACTGCGCGGTAGTTACCGGTTCGACTCGATTATCGGACAACACCCAAAAGTACTGGAAACACTGCAGATAGTTTCACAGGTGGCTGATACAGATGCCACCGTGTTGATTCAGGGAGAGAGTGGAACAGGCAAGGAATTAATTGCACGGGCTTTACATTACAATAGTTCCCGCCGGAATAAACCATTCATTGCAGTGAATTGTGCGGCATTGCCCGAGGAATTACTGGAATCCGAACTTTTTGGGCATGTGAAAGGTGCATTCACAGGCGCTGTGAAAGACAGGCCCGGCTGGTTCGAAAAAGCCA
>LJUQ01000067.1 GCA_001304505.1 Bacteroides sp. SM23_62_1 | reverse complement strand
TATTGACCAGTTTTTTGATGAGTTCTACCGGCCGGGTTTATTGAATGAGGTTTACCGTACACGCGGACATATCAGCCAGGATGCTACCCTCCTGGAAAGGTTGAAAGAATCCCCGCCTCCTGCTGTTGCACTGATCATACCCGATGGGCTGGATACTGTTAAAACCGGTACCCTGAGCATTTCTGCAAGAATAACCAATAACGGAGGTGGCATTAATGAAGTCAGGCTGTCAAATAATGGCAAAGGATTGACTGTTGATAATGAAGATGTAAGGAATGTTACCCGTGAAGGTCGCTCCATCACAAAAATGATGGATATCCCGCTTGTCCCCGGTGAAAATATTATCACAATATCAGCATATAGTAACGGCAGAATTGAATCACTACCCGATACATTTAAAGTTTACTATACCGGTCCTGAAAGGATTATTGATTGTTACCTGGTCTCTGTCGGGATCAATGAATACAGGAATCCAGCCCTGGATTTAAATTATGCCAAAGCTGATGCGAAAGCTTTCAGCAAAATCATTGATGAGAAGGGTAAAAGATTATTCAAAAAGATTGAATTGGTCGAACTGTATGACAACCAGGCAACCCGGGAAAATATTCTGGAAGCTCTTGATAGACTCGCAGAAATAGTACGGCCCGAAGATGTTTTCCTTTTTTACTACGCAGGGCATGGTAGCATGATGGAAAATAAATTCTTTTTTATTCCAACCGAAAGCGTCAGTCTCTACCAGGTTGACAGACTCAATGAAGAATCACTTTATGCGGGGCTGGTCCAGGAAAAGTTTAAAAACATCCGTGCATTAAAGCAGATTGTGATCATGGATGCCTGCCAGTCGGGAGGATCAACAGAGATCCTCGCCCAGCGGGGAGCCATGGAGGAGAAAGCACTGGCACAATTATCCAGGAGCTCCGGTGTTCATGTGCTTGCCGCTGCAGGAAGTGAACAGTTCGCAACAGAGCTGGAGAACCTTGGCCATGGTTTATTTACCTTCGTCATCCTTGATGCCCTGAATGGAGGTGCTGATGGAGCCCCAAAAGATGGAAATGTGACGATTTATGAGCTGAAAGCATACCTTAATGACCAGGTCCCCGAATTATCCAAAAAATATAAAGGCAGCACCCAATGGCCCTACACCTTCTCGATAGGACATGACTTCCCGGTTGTCCGGTTCGAATAGTGAATTGGTGATTATTGCGATTTTCACAATAAAAAATTACATTTACAGTTCATTATCCGGAAATTTCCTATTTTTAAGAGGATGAAGAAATTTTATCTATACCTGTTGATTATATTTCTACCCTTCCCGGTGGTGGCCCAGGATCCTGTTGACAGTCTGAAAAATATACTCGAAACAGTGGATGATTCAACAAAAGTCCAGACTCTCCTTACATTATCTAGGTTGTATCTTTCAAGGAACCTCCTCGAAAGTGTTAATTATGCTACGAGTGCTGCGGATCTGGCAAGAGAAATCGGAACTCCCGAGCTGCTTAGTGATGCATTAACCACTCTCGGAGCTGCCAGGTATTACCAGGGGAATTTTGAAATGGCACGCGAAATCTGGGTTGAAGGAATTGAACTGCTCAAGCAAATGGAACAAACGTATGCGGAGGATTCCATTAAAAAACTCACCATAAAAAATGATATGGCTGTACTGCTGAATAATGTCGGAGTAATATATAAAAATGCAGGGGAATACGACAAGGCCATTGAATATTACCAGGAGAATCTCAGAATTCAGGAGGAAACTGGAAATATCCTGAATATGGCCAGGGGCAGGGCAAATATTGGCAATGTATACTTTTATTTCGGCCTCGATTATAACAAAGCACTTGAATATTATAATACAAGCCTGGAATTATTCAGGCAATTTACAGAAGAAAATGCTGAATATGAGCAGGATGTATTACAGGGACGTTCCGGAATGGCAACCATTTATCTGAATATTGGAATGGTCTACAAGGAAATTAATAATATGGGGCTGGCAATTGATAATTACCGGAAAGCTCTGCGTATATTCAGGGAAATAGACGATAAACAGGGTATTGCGAATACACAGAATCAGATGGGGCTTGTCTATCTGGAAGGAGGATCCTATGAGGATGCTCTTACAGCAAGCATGAATGCACTTAACCTCTATCGTGAAATCGGTAATAGAAAGGAAGTGGCAGCAACCTTGAAAAATGTTGGAAATATATATTATCGTTGGGGCAGGTATGAACAGGCTTTGAATTATTTCAATCAGAGCCTGGCTCTTAACCAGGAACTGAACTTAAAAAAAGAAGTGTATGATGTATATAAAGATTTATCAGACACTTATGCAACCATGGGTAATTTTAAGCTGGCCCTTGATAACTACCAGAGGTATAATGAATTGAAAGACTCATCCATTCGGGAGGAAAATATCAAGCAGATTTCCGAACTCGAAACGAAATATGAAACCGAAAGGGTTGAACGCGAAAATATGCTGTTGAATACCCAGAATATGTTGCAGGAAACGGAATTGAAACGTCAGCGGGTCATGATCTATTCGCTCGTGGGAATTTTCCTTATCATCCTTGCTTCAAGTATCCTGTTGTTCCGGGCTTATAAAGCTATTAAACATGCCAACTTCCTGCTTGAGGAACAGAACATAGAAATCAAGCACCAGCGCGACCAGATATTCCAGCAAAAACAGGAGATCACCGACAGCATCCATTATGCCAGCCGGATCCAGAATGCTCTCCTGCCACCTGAGAAACTCCTGAGTAAACTATCCGATCACTTCATCCTTTATAAACCCAGGGATATTGTAAGCGGTGATTATTACTGGATGACCCAGAAGGATGGCAAAACAGTGGTTCTGGCTGCCGACTGTACCGGGCATGGTGTACCCGGCGCTTTTATGAGTATGCTGGGCATATCTTTCATGAATGAGATCGTGAACAAGAGTGATATGACCCAGCCCAACGAGATCCTTAATAAACTGCGGGATAACGTTGTAAATTCCCTGCATCAGACAGGCGAAGAGGGTGAAGCGCAGGATGGTATGGATCTGGCCTTATGCGTAATCAATAACAATAAATCAAAATTGCAGTATGCCGGAGCCTACAATCCCCTGTTTTTAATCCGTGATGATGAATTGATTGAGTATAAACCCGATAAAATGCCCATAGGGATTTATAAAGAAAAGCAGGACTCATTTACCAACCATGAAATTGAAATACAGGATGGTGATGCCATGTATATGTTTTCTGATGGGTATGTTGACCAGTTTGGTGGTCCCGGTGCAAAAAAATTCATGGCTAAGAGATTCAAGGAACTTCTTCTTTCCATTTACAAAAAACCCATGAACGAGCAAAAAACCATCCTGGATACTACACTTGAGGAATGGAAAGGCGGAATTGATCAGATTGATGACATCCTTGTTATGGGGTTCAGGATCTAATACCCAAAATTTTTCCCCACTCTCAAGCAACCATTGAAATAGAATGTGAGTCATTTTATGCATGCAGAACATCCTTGAATAAAATTTAACTTTTTATTATTGTTATCTTTCCTTAATTTTGAAACGTGATTTTGATTAACTGTTCATTCTTAATGATGAATATTATTCTATTCCGGAAACAAAAATCAATCCGACCCGTAATCATTCTATTATATCAACGTCAATCATATTATTAAATAAAACCTATTCCTATGAAAAGATTATATTACTCCCTGACTGCTGTTCTCCTTTTCTTGCTTGCGTGTGTTGGCGCCAGGGGACAGTGGGCCGATTTCTATATCGATTATTTTGACAATTGTGAGCCGGTACTGGTTACCTTCACCAATCTCAGCGACACATCTGATTTAACCGGAAATGCCCACTATAACTGGCACGTTGATGGCATGCCATATGTTACATGGGATCTCGGGGAAATGGAATTCAACAGAGGATACCATACTGTGGAATTCTTACTCTGGGATGACGGAGGATTTTCTGACAGTTACTGGGAGGAATTTGAAATCTATGGCACCGTCAAGGATTTTAAAATATCTACCGGCCCTGAAGCCTGCCCGGGTGCGTGGGTTAATTTCTGGATCGAAAATGATTTCTGGTCAACTGAATGGGATTTTGGCGATGGCAGCTTCAAGACCACCGACAGCAATCCGAGTCATCAGTATTTTCTCCCCGGAATTTATGATATTACACTGATTGCTTATAATGAGTGCGGGGTAGATACCGTTGTCAAGCAGATTACCATCTCCAATACTGCCAAACCTCTTGTTGAAGCTTATACCGAACTGGGGATATACTGTATTAATGATGAAGTGATTTTCCACGCAAACGAGGAATTTGAAGCCTATTCATGGAAATTTGGTGATGGACAGACATCAACAGAGAAGGATCCGTCGCATTTTTACGATACACAGGTTGAAACATTATATACAGTAACCCTTACAGCAACAAATTCCTGTGGAAACAGTAACACCGATACGGTAATTGTTCAATTTGCAGACAGCCTCCCAGCTGAAGCCTGGTTTGATTATTACAGTCCGGGCACATGGTCAGATCCCTGCCCCAATGTCCCTGTGCAGTTCAATGCCAGAGTCCCCGGAACCTATGAATGGGATTTTGGTGACGGTTCAGTGGCATTCGAGCGTGATCCGAAAAATATTTATGCCCAACCGGGAGATTATCTCGTTACACTCTATGCCACGAATGGCTGTGGTAATACTGCTGAACACAGTGAATGGATAACGGTAATGACACATCCGGAGGATTATCCCTATGTCGATTTTATGTTCGATGTACCACACATGGACTGGGATGAAATTCAATACCTGGATACGCTGGAAATCTGTCCGGGTGAACTTGTCCGGTTCAATAACCAGAGTTGGTCGATGTATGGTGGAGAACCCAAATATAACTGGAATTTTGGTGATGGACAGACTTCTACCATAAAGAATGCTTCACATGTTTTTGCCAGCACGGGGCTGTATCCTGTCACACTTACTGCCACCACGCTCTGCGGGGGTACCGATTTTTTGACAAAATACGTTCTTGTATCCAGTACTATATACCCTGAAGCCAGTCTGGGAGTGGTCCCAAGGGTAATATGTGATGGTGAACTGGTATTTTTCTTTGATGAAGAAGGTGATTTTGATGAAAAAACCAATGTTTACAATATTGATTTTGGTGATGGCGAAGTTCTGAACAACATTACTGAACCAGGTGACACTGTTCTTTATACGCTGGCTAACCATGCTTATACTGGTGCCGCTGGATCAACATTCATCTATACATTTTCAGTTAAAAACCAGTGTGGAAACTCTGTATCGGTAAGTGATACAATAAGAATTACTGATGATCCCCTGCACAAACCTTTCTATTATGTCGAAAACTCATCGGAAATGGAAGAAAACCAGCCAATGGATGACTGGGGCAAAAGAAAAGATCCGAGTGATCATCAATTCAATATAATGGTGTCCTGGTCCAGCTGGTATTACGGACTGGATACCAATTTTTATGTTTTCTTCTGGTATGGTGGATTCGATCCCATGGGAGAGGATCCTGGACCTGTTGATGGATTCGTTCATTTCACATCGCAAATGATCACATCAGGTCAGATGGTTTCTGCCTATATTCCCATTGATCCCCTTGAGCCTCCTGTTATAGGAATGGCAGCAGGCTGGAGCTGTTCAGGAATAGTTGAACCGGGGATTGAACCCGATGCCTGGGGTATGCCAATGGACGGCCTGGGTAACCCGATAACCGCATTAAATCTCATACCTGCAGCCATAACCGATCTTCAAACACTCGCACCGGGTGGTATCATGATCAACCCGGACTGGAGCGGTATCTGTTTGTCTGAAATGCCGTTCCAGCGGAGTTATTATGAGGTTGATCCGAATAACTATGTACAGCTCGAAATGTGGCAGGATGACATGAGTTATGATCTTTACGGATCCAGTGATCCTGAAGGTTGGTCCTGGTTGATTGATCTGTCATGGGGCGATTGGCAGGTTCTGGGAGGCAATGAAATCATGTTCACCGACTGGTATGATTGTGCCGAGATGACCGGAAATTACACCTATACAATAAATGGAGACACAATGGAGTTTACCCTGATCGGTGATTATTGCCCTCAGCGGGTCACTTTCCTGACCGGGAAAAAATTCATCCGCAAAATGGATTATGGCATGACCTATGACATGTCGGGATGCCCGGGTGATGATGTCCTGTTTAAAATTGCCGGTGGTATAAGTTATGAATGGCACTTCGGAGATGGCTTTACAAGTAACCTTGCATACCCCAAACATGCCTACAGCGCACCTGGCATCTATGATGCATATGTTATTGCCACCAATGCCTGTGGCCGTATAGATACTATCTTTACACGCGTTACAATTAAGGACAACAACCTGCCAAATGCAGATTTCTGGGCTGATCAATGGGATGCTCCACGCTATGAACCGATCCAGTTTATGACCGGTAACGACTGGTTGGATCAGGCAGGTAATTATGCTTACCTCTGGAATTTTGGTGACGGAGCCACATCGACCGCAAAAAATCCATCCCATGCATATGAGAGAAACGGTGATTATATAATCACGTTAAAAGTTACAAACGGATGTGGTACGAGCACAAATATGTCGCAGGTATGGATTCAGGACGCTGTTGCCACATGTAATGCAAAATTTGATTTCATAGAATCCGGTGATACTGTAACTTTTACAGACCTGTCATGGGGTGAACCAACTTCATGGTTCTGGGATTTCGGCGATGGTTTTACCTCCACACAACAGAATCCCATACATATCTATAGCCGTGATGGTGTTTACTTTGTCTGTCTGTCAATATTTGATGAAAGTACTGATTGTGCTTCACAAATATGCCGTGAGGTGCCGGTGGGTTCTGTCGGATGCCGGGCAGATTTCAGATTTACCGTGAACGAAGCCCTGAACAGTGTCCGTTTCACAGATGTTTCAACCAATGCACAGGAGTGGTTCTGGTCATTTGGCGATGGAAGCTACTCTTCCGAACAAAATCCCACCCATACATACAGTCAGGCCGGGTTGTATTTTGTTTATCTGGCTACCTATAATAGTGCGACCGGTTGTTTCGCTGAAGTAGAAAAAGAGATACAGATAGGTGCAGATCAAACAGATATCTGCTATGCCGACTTCTCCTTCTTTGTCGATGAAGCAAATAAGAAAGTGGTGTTTACCGATAAATCCTCTGCCAATATCACTGACTGGTACTGGACATTCGGGGATGGAACATATATTTCACAGCGACATCCGGAACATATTTATCCAAAACTGGGTATCTATGAGGTATGTCTCATCGTATTTGACCAGTATAGTGGATCAACCGCAGAAATATGTAAGAAAGTGCCCGTTGGTGTGTCAACCTGTAATATCAATGCCGATTTCTCGTACTTCATAGATATCAGCACCAATGCCATAACCTTCAATGATAAATCAACAGGTAGCATTACGAAATGGTTCTGGAACTTCGGAGATGGAACAACCTCATCCAAACAAAGTCCGAAACATGTTTACACACAACCCGGGTTCTATCTCGTTACACTCTCTGTGACTGATGCTACCAATGCATGTACAGACCATGTGGCAGAATTTGTCCAGGTTGGCACAGTTGACTGCCGGGCATTTTATGAATATAATGTTGATGCAGCAGACAATAAAGTGACTTTTGTGAATAAGTCGCAGGGTAATATTTCCGAATATTTCTGGTTCTTTGGTGATGGTTCTTACTCAGTTCAGAAAGATCCCGTTCATAATTACGACTTCCCGGGATTGTATTTCGTTGAGCTCACCGTTGTTGATGCATCCGGACTGTGCATGGATTATTACTTCGAACCGATACAGGTGGGAAATCTTACATGCCAGGCTAAGTTCAGCTATTTCATCGACTCATTATCCAATGTTGCTTACTTCACCCCGGATGCCATCGGTGATGTTACCGACTACCTGTGGTTCTTCGGAGATGGCTCAATATCAGTCGAATCCGCGCCGGTTCATGTGTTTACCCAACCAGGTTACTTCACCGTCGGTTTAAACACATTTGATGCCGTAACAGGTTGTATGGATTTCTATGAAGAAATCATCCTTATCGGCCGACAGGGGATTGACTGCCGGGCCGACTTCATGTATATGACCGACCCGACTAGCCTGCAGGTCAGCTTCACAAACAGTTCAAAAGGGAATATCGTGTATTATGTATGGAACTTTGGTGAGAGACGTCTCATTCCGGAAGAGAATTTAAGTAAGGAGAATAATCCCAAACATACCTATCTGAAAGGAGGTTATTATTATGTCTGTCTGACAGTTATGAATAATTTCGGTATTACAAATACGAAGTGTGAAATGATCCAGGTAGCTCCTGGCCAGGATAAAGACTGCCTGGCTAAATTCATATACACGGTAGATTCGACAACCCTGAGTGTACGCTTTATCGACAAATCGTTTGGCAAGCCGGACGGATGGTTCTGGAACTTTGATGATGGCGGAAGTGCCACCACCCAGAATCCTGTTCATAACTACACTGAGCCCGGATTCTACATGGTCAACCTGAGTACTGCCAATTCGACTACAAACTGCACAAGCAGGACATTTAAACTGATCAATGTAGGTATGGAAAACCAGGGCCTCGAAACAGATTTCTCATACGATATTGATAGCAGTAACCTGAAAGCAGACAGTTATCCGGTTGACTTTATCGGTGTATCACTCGGAGACGGAAATAAACTGAAATGGACATTTGGTGATGGAACACAG
Source organism: Bacteroides sp. SM23_62_1 (assembly GCA_001304505.1). Lineage (GTDB taxonomy): Bacteria > Bacteroidota > Bacteroidia > Bacteroidales > SM23-62 > LJUQ01. Next base: position 15,894 of record LJUQ01000067.1, on the reverse strand, counting down.
GATACTACCTCATTGCAGCCAACCCATGAGTACACAGCCCCTGGCACATATACTGTCTGCCTGACAATCTCTAATCCTGTCACAGAGGATTCAGACACGAAATGTGAAGAGATTACCGTTGGACTTACAGGAACGGACGATATATATAATCGTCATACACAACTGGGTGTATATCCCAATCCTTTCAGAGATATCACCAATATTATCTATCATCTGACAATTCCTACAGATGTTGACCTGAGTATCTTTGATAATTCAGGAAGGAAAATTGAAACCCTGGTAAAAGAATATAAAGATGCGGGGCAACATGTTATTGAATATAACGGTGCATATCTCGACAGCGGGGTATATCACCTGAGACTCGTGACCAAAAACCAGGTTATCACAAGTATGATGATTGTTAGATGAGTCGTGAATCGTGAGTCGTGAATCGTGAGTCGTGAGTCATGAGTCGTGAGTCGTGAGTCGTGAGTCGATACCAGTAAATTTGTGAAATCGTTAATTAGTGAATAAAAAACCTCCGGTAAAATGCCGGAGGTTTTTTATTGCAATTGTTGTTATGCAGAATCTTCAAACTCTATTCAGTTCAAATTATTTTAAAGCACAAAAAAACACCAAGGTAACCACCAGGTAGCATAAAAGGATCTGGAACCTTTGAGTTCCTTAGTGTTATCCTTTGTGTACCTTTGTGGTTAAACCTATTTTATATTAACCATACAATAATCACCTATACAATGGCTTATAAATCTGTTAATCCCTATACAAAAAAAGTCCTCGGCACATTTGAAATACTTTCCGAAAAGGAACTTCACCTGAAGCTGCAGAAAGCTGAAGAGGTATTTCATGAATGGTCAAAGAGAACAGTTTCAGAGAGGGTACGATTACTTGAGGAAGTTGCGGGTCTGATCGATAAACAAAAGGCATTACATGCAGAGATCATAACTGCAGAAATGGGTAAACCAATCAACCAGTCAATTGCTGAAGTTGAAAAATGTGCCTGGTTATGCAGGTATTATGCCGAACAGGCAGAAGATCATCTGAAGCCGTTCACCATGGAATCTACTGCCAGGGAAAGCCAGGTCTGGTTTGAGCCCCTGGGTATCATCTTCGCCGTTATGCCCTGGAACTTCCCATACTGGCAGGTATTTCGCTACCTGGCACCAAATATTATGGCGGGCAACACATGTCTTCTCAAGCATGCATCAAATGTACCACAGTGTGCTGAAGCCATGGAGAAGCTGTTCCTCCAGGGCGGTGCAAATGAAGGGATATTCCAGAATCTGTTCATTGACTACGGGCAGAGTGAAATGGTTATCAAGCATCCGCGGGTAGCAGGCGTGACCCTGACGGGCAGTAATTACGCGGGCTACAAAATTGCAGAGCTGGCTGGCAGGTATGGTAAAAAGACCGTTCTTGAACTGGGAGGAAGTGATCCGTTTATTGTTTTCGAAAGTGCTACCCTTGAAAAAGCTGTTGAAACAGGGATTATCGCACGTTTTCAAAATACCGGACAGAGCTGTATTGCTGCTAAAAGATTTTTTATCCATGACAGGATATTCGAAGAATATGCAACCATATTAGTGGATAGAATAAAGAAACAAAAGACAGGTGATCCGATGAACCCGGAAACCAATATTGGACCTGTTGCCAGGGAAGACTTATTGCTGGAGCTGGAGGACCAGATTAGCAGGATGGTGAGGGAAGGTGGCAGGATTATCACCGGTGGCAAAAGAGTTAATCCGGATAAGCTTTTGCTTGAACCAACTGTTATAACAAATCTTTCACCAGAATCCCCGATCAATGATGAAGAATTATTCGGACCGGTCCTACCTTTATTTTCTTTTCGTGATGAACAGGAAGTGATTCATTATGCCAATCATAATCCATTTGGCCTTGGTGCAAATATCTGGACTTCAGATCCGGAACAGGCAAAACGTGTTGCTCATCAGATTGAGACAGGTACTGTTGCGATCAACGGGATGGTAAAATCGGAACCAAACCTGCCCTTTGGAGGTGTAAAAGCATCGGGATATGGAAGGGAATTATCGGTGTTTGGAATCCGCGAGTTTGTGAATATTAAGACGGTGAATTTTTTCTAATCCCTGGAGGTCTCAGAGCCCCAGGAGTTATCCAAGACAGTGAACACCTGGAGGTCTGGATTATCTACCCACGCTGCCCCAATTCCCCCGGATCGTTTCCTTCTTTAACGAATCCTTTAACAACTCAAGAAATTTCTTCCTTGAAATTTCCTCGGCTCCAAGACTTTTCAGATGTTTTGTTGATTGTTGTGTATCAATCAGGTCAAAATTCCATTCCAACAATTTTACCACCAGGTAGTAAAGGGCCACTTTGGATGCATCCTTAATAACATGAAACATCGACTCACCAAAAAAGGTACGGCCAATAGAAACACCATATAATCCCCCTGCAAGTCTACCTCTGCAATAAGTCTCGACGGAATGAGCGTACCCTGCCAGATGAAGCCTTTTGTATGCATCAATCATGGCATCTGTAATCCACGTGCCATGTTGTCCTTTTCTTCTTATCCGGGCACAATACTCGATTACTTCATCAAAAGCATAATCAAAACGAACCTCAAACTTTTCGGAATGGAGCACCTGTTGAAGTGTCTTTGATATTTTGAATTTCTCAGGCAATAATATCATTCTGGGATTGGGTGACCACCACAGTATCGGAGTTCCCTCAGCATACCAGGGAAAAATACCGTTTGAATATGCCTTGATCAGCGTAGGTACTTCGAGATTACCACCTATAGCCAGCAAACCATCTGTATCCGCTGTATCGGGATTGGGGAATATAATACCACTTTCAGTTTGTTCCTGTCCTGCCATATCCTCTTACTTTTAAATAATACTCATGCCCGCTATAAAAAGGGACAAATCATAAAGAACCCGGTAAATGACACTGAGATAACTCAAACAAAAGCAGACGGGAACCAGAAAACATTCTATTTCTGTTGCCTCCCTTGAACAAGATCAAGAATCAGGAATTTAACCATGGAAAGGATCCAGGGGAAAATGAATAGTATTTCCTTCTCTATGGATACCTTTCATGCATAACATGATTACAGGGAACATATGATCCCGCCGGCATCTCAACATTCAAAAAAAATATACTCCAAACCCCTGGATAATCTATCCGGAAATTTAAGAAAAAATTATGACCCGGCACAAATGTTTTTTCCTAACTTAGTATTTTATGCAACATTATATAAGTTTAATCGTCTTTTCAAAAACTACCTATGATAAAAAATTATTTCCTTACAGCAATACGAAATATTCTCCGATATAAAGGATTTGCACTGATTAATATACTTGGATTATCCATAGGCATCGCTGCAACCTTATTCATCCTGCTATGGGTTCAGGATGAACTGAGTTTCGATAAATTTCATCAATATGCTGATCGTCTTTACCAGGTCGAAGAAGACCAGTATTATTCCGGTGAAATTTATCATGTCACAGTCACACCCTACCCCAGTGGACCGGTCTGGAAAGAAGAAATCCCTGAAATAGAGAATGCCAGCCGATACCAGTGGTCATATGGTATGCTTTTTAGCTATGGGGAAAAAGCATTTTATGAAGACAATTGCGTGGCAGTGGATTCTACCTTTTTTTCCATGTTTTCCTTTCCGGTAATGAAAGGTAATCCTGACGAGTTATTAAGAGAACCATATACTGCTGTACTGACAGAAGAAACAGCTGAAAAATATTTTGGAAATGAAGATCCAATTGGCAAATCATTAAATATCAATAACCAGTATGAGTTTACAGTTAGCGGGTTGATAGAAAATCCACCAGGTAACAGTACCCTGCAGTTTGATATCCTTATCCCTTTTGATTTTTTAAAGGAAAAAGGACAATACAATGATCACTGGGGGAGTAATTCCATACGAACCTATGTCCTTCTTCATGAAGATGCTATATTAGATTCAGTTAACAGCAAACTAACCCGTGTTGTTCGAAACAATGTCGAAACGACTACAGATTTTTCAGTCTGGCCTTTTACAAGAGTTCATCTCTATCAATATTTCGGTTATGGACATCCTCCAACTCCCGTAATTTTCGTTTATATATTTTCAATTATCGCAGCATTTGTCCTTCTAATCGCCTGTATCAATTTTATGAATCTCTCTACTGCAAAATCATCCACAAGAGCCAGGGAAATTGGAATGAGAAAAGTGGTGGGTGGCAAAAGGAAAAATCTGGTTACTCAATTTTTGGGAGAATCATTTCTGCTCACAGTACTATCCATGATCATAGCATTGATTTTGGTCAGTTTAATATTACCTATATTCAATCGTATTGCAGGAAAAGAATTGATTTTTAATGATCTTCTTAATGTCCGGTTTATTGGTGGACTTGTGATATTAACCATTTTAATCACTTTTATTGCTGGATTCTATCCCTCATTGTTCCTGTCCTCTTTCAAAACAGTCAATATTTTAAAGGGTGATCCTGTTACCGACAGAGGAAGTGGGATACTCCGGAAAATATTAGTAGTGTTCCAGTTTACACTATCAGTATTCCTTATCATAAGTACAATAGTAATTTATAAGCAATTGTTTTACCTCAGAAATATAGATCTTGGATTCGATAAGGAGCATGTTTTTTATATATACATGCGTGGGGAGATTGGTAAAAATTATGAAACACTGAAAGAGGAATTCACCAAAAATCCTCAGGTGAAAAATATGTCGGCAACTTTGCATTCTCCCACCCATATTGGAAGTAACTCAGGTGGAGCCGATTGGGATGGAAAAGATCCTGAAATGAGAGTCTTGATAGGATATAGTGCTATCGATTACGATTATATCGAAACAGTGGGGATTGAAATGGTTGCGGGTAGAAGCTTTTCGCCGGAATATCCATCAGACCGGATTACAGATTCAACAGCTGTATTCCTTGTTAATGAAGAGGTAGTCAGGATCATGGGGACAGATGACCCGGTTGGACAAAGGTTTGATTTTGCAGGCAGGAAAGGAACAATCGCGGGAGTCATGAAAAATTTTCATTATCAGTCTGCAAGGAATAAAATCGAGCCCCTTGCCATTCATTGCAGAAAAGGAGAAGAACTATCAGCACTGGTTGTAAAACTGGCACCAGGAGATATCACAAAAGTAATGAAGGAACTGGAAAACACCTGGCATGAAATATTACCACCCTATCCATTTGATTATATTTTTCTTGATCAGGATTATGATAGGATGTATCGGGCTGAAGAAAGAATGGGTAATATCATCAAATATTTCACAATACTTGGAATTATTATTGCATGCCTGGGTTTATTCGGTCTTGCATCATTTACGGCTGAAAGAAGAACAAAGGAGATTGGTATCCGCAAAGTTGTAGGTGCCACTGTATCAACAGTAATTCGCCTACTATCAAGAGAATTTACATTTCTGGTTGTTTTTTCATGTATGATTGCTGTACCTGCCGCTTATTTTTTGATGAATAAGCTGCTCCAGGAATTTGCATTTCATACAAACCTTAGCTGGTGGATCTTTGTCCTGGCCTGCCTGGCCGCACTTTTAATCGCCAATCTGACTGTTAGTTTCCAGGCTATACGCGCCGCACTTACAAATCCCGCGGAAGCGCTCCGTTATGAATAGAGCTGGAAGCTCCGAAGATCCCGATAGCTGTCGGGATAGCAAAAATTTCGATTTCTTTGCCATTAGGGGATGATTGAAAAATACTGGTATCAGCCTAAAGCGGATTGCCTGTTTTGATCTCTTGCCACCTTGTAACCTCGCAATTTTTTAACCTAGCAACCTAGTAACTTTATAACCTTGCCACAATTACGACCTTGTGACAAGTGATATCCTGTGGCAATTACATCAGATTTTCTAATTGTTCACTTTTGAACAAACACTGTCCGGATTTATTACAATCCATTGATCCTCAAAAAGTATTATTATACTCATTATTTTGTTATTAGCCATTTTTGCACAGTAATTGTTAAGTTTGCTAAATTACCTGTTTAATACTGTATTTCCTTTTGTATCATCTTGTTTAAATATTTTCTGCACGTATATTTCAGTATGTATTTTTATCCATAACAAAAACAACTTAAGTATAAGACTTAATAACTGGTGAGGGAATGATGATATTAAAGATAATCTTATAGTTAACCAATCCAAACCTGGAGATTATGAGAATTAAATCAGAGTTTTGTTTCTTATTATTATTCGTTTATATTTTAATATATGGTGTCCCGTGTAGTTCCCAAAATATTATCGAATATACTATAAACCGTAATATCAGGGGCATTGATTCACTGTTAAAAGCAGATCCTTCGTGTGTTCACCAGACCGACGAGAGAGGTGCCTCAGCTTTACATTATGCAGCATGGTTCGGGGATACAATATCTGCAGAATTACTCCTTAAGAATGGAGCTAAGATAGATCATCAGGATAACACATCCTCAACTCCTCTGGTATGGGCGGTATATAACAGGAAAGATATCATGTCAGAATTCCTCCTTAATCATGATGCTGATATCAAATGGCATGATAGAGGAAGTAACAACCTGCTGCATCTGGCTACGTCGTACGGTATGACTCATCTGATGGAACTATTTCTGGAAAAAGGTATGAAGGTCAATGAAGGGAATAAATATTCTGTTACTCCTCTGCACATCGCAGCATCCATAAATTCAGCGGTAATGGCCAGGGCTTTACTTAATCATGGGGCTGACCCTTCCCTGGTCTGTTCATCAGGCAAAAATGCTTTTCACTGTGCAACTGATTATGAAAGTGATTCTGTTCTTATGATACTAAAGAGTATCATGAAGGAACCGGGGGAAATTAAATTCCCCGATCTGTATGGAGAATATCTTGGCATGAAAATACCTGACACAATCCCTGAGTTATTTGCTCCAGGATTACTGATCACACCTTTTTTTATTCATGGACAGATAGCTTTTTCAGAAAACCTGGAAGAAATGGTCTGGTCCGATAACGCACAACCTGTTACCCGAATCTGGTACCTGAGAATGGAAGATGGGAAATGGACTGTTCCGGCTCCTATGCCATTCTCAGAAGATTTTTATAGTGCTGCTCCTTATTTTTCTGCTGATGGCAAACGACTGTATTTTTATTCTACCAGGCCTGAAAAACCGGGAGGGGATACATTGCGAACAATCTGGTATGTAGAAAGGGAGAATGACAGCTGGAGTCAGCCAGTTAGGGTATCAGTGCCCGGGTGGGAAAGTAAATTTATTGGCTTCCCCTCATTCAGCAAAAAGGGGAATCTATTCTTCTATAGTAATGATCAGGAAAATAATCTTGGTTTCTGTGATGTATATATTTCAGAATTCAAAAATGGCAGTTTTTCCAAACCTGAAAATCCGGGTGTCTTTGTGAACAGCCCTTCTGAGGATCTCGAACCTGCTATTTCACCCGATGAAAATTATATGGTTTTTTCATCTACAAGGCAGGATAATATCCAGAATAATATAGAATTGTATGTCAGCTTTAAAAAACCTGATGGTAGCTGGACGCCTGCCACAAACCTGGGAAGTACAGTTAACAGAGGACGCACCTGGAGGCCATATATTACTCCGGATGGCAGATTCCTCTTCTACAACTCAGATCATACAGGCATCTATGAATATTTCTGGGTAAGTACTGATATAATTAAAAACCTCAGACAGAAATATTTTACAGAATGAATAATGATTAATAACAACGATTTTATTCAAATTTTTAAATTATGAAAACGATCTTTTTATTTCTTGGTATCCTTTTTATCTTAAGTTCTAACTGTTACAGCCAGGATGAAAAGACAGTCAATGAAATTAAAGAAGCTGTCCTGAATTACATCGAAGGCTGGTATGATGGCGACATTGAACGGATGAATAAAGCCCTTCATCCGGAACTGGCAAAACGCTACCTGGCGGCACTGCCTCAAACAGGGAATACATTTATTCAAACACTGACCAAAGCCCAGATGATGGAATATACCCGTGCAGGATTTGGCAAACAAACACCCAGGGAAAAATTACATAATGAAGTTGAAGTCCTTGATGTGTATAAAGGGATTGCTACTGCAAAATCGGTCTCTTATGATTATGTTGATTACTGCCACCTGGTGAAACAGAATGGGGAGTGGAAGATTATCAATGTTTTATGGGAGAATGTTCCGCATGAGGAATAAAAGGTTGCTTTTTGTGGTGCAAGAAAGGTAAGGAGGAACAGTTGTTGGTTGTCGGTTGTCAGTTGTCGGTTATCATTTGTCGGTTATCAGTCAGTTTCCGATTCACGATTGCTCGCTCCTGCAAGGCCACATGCACAATCCGCTCGCGAATATTTGCTGCGCAAATATTTCACGACTCAGTACTGTCAGTTTATAAATTACGAAATCCGAAAATAATTAATCTATAACTAGGCACTATGAAACATGTTTGGATATTACTCTTCATTTCGATCATATTTGATGCATGTTCTGAAAACCCAAATCAAAAAAACAAAGAGGCTTTTCCGGTCTTGACGGGTGATTATTTAGGACAGGAACTTCCTGATACCATTCCAAGACTTTTCGCGCCGGGAATCATTGGAACTGGCATGTACACACGAGATGTCGCCATATCCCCGGATGGAAATGAATTCTATTATTGCGTGTCAATAGCATCCTACACTTATACAGCTATCCTGTACAGTAAAAGAGTTGATGGTATCTGGAGCAAACCTGAAATTCTTCCTTTCTGTGACCAGTTAGATCAACTCAATTTTGAACCGGCCCTTTCTCCTGACGGGCAAAGACTTTATTTTCTGTCAGCCAGACCCAACGGTGATGAACCGGCAGGTAACCAGGATATCTGGTATGCAGAAAAAAATGGTAATTCCTGGAGTGAACCGGTCAATCTTGGTCCTCCTGTCAATACAGAACATGCCGAATATTTCCCATCACTAACAACAGATGGTACTCTCTATTTTACCAGGGCAGAAAGAGGCAGCAGGGAAAATAAAATTTATCGTTCAAAATTGATCGATGGCCAATACCAGGAACCGGAATTATTACCGAAACAGGTAAACTGCGGGACCAACCGGTTCAATGCCTTTATTGCACAAGATGAAAGCTACATCATTGTTCCTGCAGCAGGAATGGAAAACTCGTATGGTGATGTGGATTATTTTATCAGTTTCCGGGATGAAAATGATAACTGGAGCGATCCCGTCAATATGGGACCTGCCATCAACTCCATAGCCCAGGGTGAATGGTCACCCTTTATTACTCCGGATGGTAAATATTTCTTTTTTATGTCAAACAGGACACGGGATACCCTCCCCGCAATTTCGGACTGGCAGGACCTGCTGAGGTTTCATAATCAGTCACAGAACGGAAATTCTGATATCTACTGGGTAAGTGCCGGAATTATTGAAAGACTAAAAAATAAATAAACTCATTATCCTTCATTATTATCAATTAAAAGGATCGAATTTAATATTGGGATCAGGAATCACGTTTACATCAAGTTTTGCAATTGATCTAAGATCTTCCACATCTTCTTCGATTTCGATGTCATCGGGATGATAATACCAGTTGGCTGTAACACTACCTCCTTTATCAACATATTCCCTGAGTTTTATCATGATATGGAGCAAACGTTTGGAGGTGCTTGTATTAAAATAGGTTAGTTTAAAATTGAACTTAATGGGTTTTCTTACTTCATTCATAAACCGGTCAAGCCATTCCAGTAACCGGTCATAAAATTCAGCTGTTTTTTCAAGGTACGATTCCCCACTGATTTCACATTCCCCGGTTTCCGCATTGAAATGAACTGATGGGAAATCATATTCGTACCTGGTACCCTGGATTACAAGATTTTCCATTGTTTTGAAATATTAATTTATCCCGGCAGGATGGTAAAATAAATGCTAACGTAACAGATATATAATTTATGGTTCATACATTGTTATTAGAACATTGGGACATTGGGACATTGGAATAATGGAATATTGGAATGTTGGGAAAATTGAATTCCACGATACTACAATTTTTCATCCATCAATCATTGAATCCCACTCCCCACATGCCAATATACCAATATACTAATAAACCAATAAACATTCTTCCATCATTCCTTTCTTCCAGATTACAACTCAATCCCCAGAACTGTTATATCATCGCGCTGTTTTTCATATTTCATAAATCCCAACAATTCCTCTTCTAAATATTTCTTCTGATCTTCTATTGATAAATTCGCCGTCGTGGATAAGATATCTATCAACCTCTTTATTCCAAATTTCTCCCTTGATGGTGAGTTTTGATCGGTGATCCCGTCGGTGGAAATATCTCCCTCCTACTGATTTTCTGCAACCTTTGATCATTTCAAGTTCTGATTGGTCCTTAATATAATACAAGGGCCTTCTCGCACCTGTAAAAAGAACCCGTATCTGACCATTTTGTATTTCGTCCGAGTTCCGCTCAATATCAATTCTGCAAAAGCATACATCCATGCCGTCATCATTATCTGTCTTATCCTGTTTCAATGCCTGCCTGAGATTTTTATCCATCCTGTCAAGTATTTGATCAGGTTCATATATATGATTTTCATTCACTATTGTACTGAACATTCTTGATCCTATCATAGAAAGAAAACCACCCGGTACACCGTGGCCTGTGCAATCCACCACGGCAAAAAAGAACATATCAAAATTTCCATCTGTTTTTTCCGCCTTTGAAAACCAGTAAAAATCCCCGGATACGATATCTTTCGGAAGGTAGATGGAGAAATTCTTAAACTGACTGTCGATATCACCTGTTATGGGAAGGATAGCGTTCTGAATGGTAAGGGCATAATATATACTGGCTTTGATATCTTCATTTTGCTTTTCAATAGCACGGTTAATCTCTTCAAGCTGTTTTTGCTGCTCAAGGATTTCCCTTTTTTGCCTTGAAATTTCCACATGCTGCCTTGCGATAGAGTCATTTCGCTCCTTCAGTATCCTGTTGGCCCTTCTTCTTACCTGGTTCACCCTGATCACAAAAAAGACAATTATCAGGACCAGTGCAAGCAGTATCAGAAAAAAATAAAGAAGATACTGTTGCCTTGCTATAACAAGCCTCTGTTCACCAATTTTGAGATTCTGGTCCTGGATTTCTTCCTTTTGTAGCTGAATGGAATCATGCTGGCGAAGAAGAATCTGCCGGCCGGCAAAAATAGAATCCTGCTGCATCCTGAGCTGGTTTTCCTTGATTTTTATCTCGTTTGCCAGTTTAATGAAATCCTCTTCCTGCTTCAATAATTGTTCATTTTTTTCCTGCAGGCTTTGCTGCTGGCTGTGAATCTCAGCTGAAAGCATATTCAGCTCATTCTTCTGATCATCAATATTCCGGGTTAAAGAATCGACTTCCCTTCTTCGTAGATCCAGTTGTTGATATTGCAATTTCAATTCATCATTCAGATTTTCCAGCTCTTCATTGCGTGTTTCAAGCTCCTGTTTCACCTGATCAAGCTGCTCCTCAGATATTTTATATATTTCCCTTAATGCATCCTCTCTCCCGCCAATATAAAGGATCTGTTGTGATACCTGCAATCCTGCATCATCGACATTCTGTTTATTCAGCTCAAAAGGTTTTCCCCCTGTATTCAAAGCCAGTAAATTGATCATGATGTAATCATATTGCTGACAACTATCCGTAACGAGTAATACATGCTGACCTTTTATCTTGCTCCAGACTTTCCTGATGCTCGTATTCATCTCTTTGTCAAGAAAAAGTATATGAACGGGCTGAATATCCTTTATCCTCCTGAAATACTCAACATTGAAAGGTTTACCTTTGAACCTGTCCGTTTCAGATTTAAAACTTAGTTCCGTATAAATCTTGTTGGCGCCAACTACCCCTATTTTATATACATTGGCCACTATACTATCGGGCCAATCCACGCTGGCTGCAAGAAGAAAGATGTACTCCGCTTTAATCCTGTTTTCAGAGAATATCTGTGTATAGGATTTCAATGGGAAGAATAATGGTATTAATAGCAATATTATAGCTCTCAGAAGCTTCATTTTAATACTTCTATACGGAGTTCTGTCCGGGTTTGCAGAAAAGTCTATTAACAGGACCTTGCAGATATTTCAAAGGTAAGAAAAAATGAAATAACAGCTCAGGGCAATACTTGAAGTCATGCCCAGAGTTGTTTTAATTTAAATTGATACTTTTGCATTCAATGAGGCTGTTTCAGGACTCACCCCCCTTTTGTTCCCCCCTCTCTCGCGAGAGAGGGGGGGAGTGTGTGTAAAGAGATTGTGTCCAGAGAACAGCATTTAAATTGGCCTTTTAAATAATTCCGGAGAGATGCCGGAGCGGTCGAACGGGGCGGTCTCGAAAACCGTTGATCTGCTCACGTGGATCCGGGGGTTCGGACAATTTCCGCAGTGAAACGAAGGAAATTTTCCTTGAGCAGCCTGTGTGCCTGCCCTGCGGGTAGCGAAAAATCCTCCTCTCTCCGCCAACGCTCTACACCCAATACCCGGAGAGATGCCGGAGCGGTCGAACGGGGCGGTCTCGAAAACCGTTGATCTGCTCACGTGGATCCGGGGGTTCGAATCCCCCTCTCTCCGCAAAACCTAAGCAAAGGCTCACCAGAGTGAGCCTTTTTTATTTGGCTGAGCAACCGTTGAGAGCTTGCTCCCATAAGGATGCGAAGATAAATAAAAATAAATCCGCCACCAGGCGGATTTTGCTTAGGTTTTGCTGGAACTCCCGTATGGGATCATGAGCTCTCCGCCAACAGGCAGAGAGCGAATAATCCCTTTCAAAAGCTTGCTTTTGTAAAGAGTTAAAGGAAATGAAAAAGAACCCGGCAGGGTTTGGTATGAATTTGCAGGACCCTTAAAAAAGGGATCATGAGCGAACGAAGTGAGCGAATAATCCCTTTCAAAAGCTTCCTTTTGTAAGGAGCTAAAGGATATAAAAATCATTCCACTGATGTATGATATTATGAAAATAATTTAAGTAACTTTAATTAAAATCTCACCCTGTTATTTTCACAAAAAAAGTCCGGATTCAGCTGAAAATGTAAATATCTTTTGATCAAAGAAAGATAAAAAACATAAGCAAGGCGTTCTGCCAATTTAGACGCAAGTAGCGGTATTTTCTCAAATACCGGATAAATCCCGGTTCAAAAATAAAATAAAAATTCAGACAGAATTCATTGAAAAAATTGAATAACATGAAAACAAAACAATTAATCAAAATCAAAATGATCTTACTTGCAATACTTTTTGGATATGAGACATTGAATGCTCAAGCAAATGAAAAGTTAATAAAACTTCAGCCAATTGGATTTGGATTACATATTGAGCAATTTAAGTGGAGCGACATGGAGATGGGTGTTGTCCCTGCTAATAAGATTGTTGTGACAGTTAACACCAGTCAGAATTTTAGAATCGAACCAGAAATTGGATACAATTCTATGAAGGATAAGAATTCTGATTTATCAGATAAAAGTATTCATTTAGGCTGTAGCCTGTTTCTTATGGGACAAAGAAATAATACAAATATCTATGGTGGATTAAAATTTGGAAATACGACCCACAAAGATGAGACTGAAGACTGGCAAGGAGAGAAAAAAGATAAGACATTGAAAATCTTTTCGATAGGACCCGCCATAGGATGCGAATATCTTTTCGGGGCACACTTCAGTCTTGGTGGCGATATAAGTCTGAAATACACAAGCTGTAAGGAGCAGGACACGGATCCGGAGGATGAAGGGCAACATTACCTTTCAACCGATACAGGTCTGATATTAAGATTTTATTTCTGAAGATCACAGACCCCATTAAATAAAATACCTGATATTTTCAATGACACGTTTATTGTACTGCAATCCTTACAGGAAAAATAATTTTTCTTTTAGTCTTTTATCATAAAGCGCGTATTAACATCATATTTTGTTCCCATCATTACTTCAAATATCTCTCTGCACTTTCAGGCCTGATACAACCATCTATTCCAGCACAATTTTCCCTCTGTAGATTCTTGAACCTCTGAGCTCCAGCAAGTATATTCCTTTGGACAAACCACCAAAATCAAGGTTTATTAATGGTTCGGTGATATTATCAATAATCTTTATAACCTTCCCTGATATATCTGTTACAGTCAATGTATACTCTTCACCCACCGGATCCGGAAACTTAATCTGTGTATGGCCACGGAAAGGATTAGGATAAATTATCAGCTGTTTATCATCAGGCATATCATTCAAACCGCTTGACTGATCAGTCCAGAAATTTGCGGTAAATCCCTCTCCCGTGATACTCTGATCGGTTATAAACTGGATAAACATGGTGTTACCTGCCTGAATCTGGTAAGGGGGTTTGTTGTTGTTGTCATAGGAGCCAAGTAAGGTTCCATTCGCATTCTGCCCGTCATATACCTTTAATATATCTCCCGGTTTGATATCAAATTTGCTGAATTGCAGATAGATATTCACTGCTCCGGAAGGATACAGGGTCCATGAACAGTTTGCCCCATTGTTATAATTGTTGTTCGCACAACCGTGGTTCAGGGTTCCTTCCTCATCAAAAAGTATAACATCTCCACAACTGAAACAATAAACAAAAATCCTGATCTGTTTAGAAGCTTTACAACCATTTGCACCCGTACCCGTTACTGTATATGTTGTGTTCGTATCAGGATCTGCAGTCACGATATTATTAAACGGATTATCAAGTTTATTTATCGGCGTCCATTTATAGCTTGCTGCACCAGTTGCTGTGAGGATAGTGTTTTCAGTCATCGTTATCGGATTACTGGAAGCCTGTACCTCTATAACAGGTTTGGATTTTGCGGTTACAATAATCGTATCCGTATCTGTGCATCCGCTTTCAGCCGTCACTTTTACCCAGTATACACCTGTAGTATTTACTGTGAGTTCATTGGATCCGGAACTCATGTCAGACCACTCATATGATACATACCCTGCCGGAGCTGTGATGACCCCGCTGTCACCGGTACAAAATTCTACGCTGTTCTGCATATCAATTTCCAGGGGATTTGAGTATCCGATATTGAAAGAATCAGTTTTTGTACAACCATTATCATCGGTGACAAGGACAGCATAAGTCCCCTTTAAAAGTCCGCTTAAATCCTGTTGTATTGAATCATTTGACCACAGGTAACTGTATGAGCCTGTCCCTCCTGTTACTGTCAGATCAACACTTCCCAATACTCCTTTATGGCAATCAACATCCGCACTTACATTGGTCAGTGTAATGGAATCAGGTTGTTCGACTGAAATATCAGCATTCGTGGTGAGGCCACTGGCATCTTTTATTTTCACCTGGTAATCCCCTGCCGGAATACTATCAAAGATATTGCTGTCCTGGAATGTTAGACCATCATCAAGGGAATACATCAGTGAACCGGTTGTACTTGATGCGGAAACAGTTATACTCCCGGTGGAATCACCATAACATAATACTGGGGTTGAGCTGACACTGTCTACAGTAATTACGCCCCCTATCAATCCCAATATCCCGCATGACCTGCCAGAGCTTATAGTAATATTATCAAAGCTGGTTTTTCCTGCATTCATACTCCCTCCAGCATAGATTGTATTCTCACTGATAACTGCCAGGTCGATATTGTTATCTGACCAAGTTGAATTCATTAGTCCAAAATTCTTTGCCCATTGTAAAGACCCACCGGAAGCATATTTGGCTACAAACGTATTACCGTCTTCATAATAAAACTTATTAGATTCGTCTATATGAAGGGTATCAACGAAAATTCCTCCCACATAAATATTCCCCTGGTTGTCCAGAAATGATTGATATGCCGGATATGGCTGAAATAAGTCAGTCTCCATAACTTCAGCCCATTGGGCATTACCATTGGAGTTGTATTTAGCGATAAATAATTG
>LJUQ01000279.1 GCA_001304505.1 Bacteroides sp. SM23_62_1 | reverse complement strand
TTTCCTGCTGTCAGATTGCCGATATCTTCGGTTGTTTCAGTAGTGCTCCATAAGAAAGTATAATTCGGTGTACCACCTGATGGTGTGATATCAATATCGCCATCGTTACCTCCATTGCAGGTTACCGGCGTAATATCATCAAGATTGATTACCAGGGGGGGAGGCTCCGTAATTGTGGCACTATCATTTTCTGAACAACCATTATCATCAAAGACAGTAATATAATATTTCCCAGGTGCAAGATCCATGATGTCCTCATCTGTTGACGCATAAGTCCCCGGCCCTGTCCAGACATAATTGTAGGGAGTTGTTCCTCCTGTGATCGTAATAAATATAGAACCATTATCGAAACCGTTACAGGTCACATTATTTACAGCATCAAGTGAAATAGAAAGGATAGCTGGTTCATTAATGGTTACAGGATTCCCGGAATATTCTTTTGTACACCCGTTGTCATCTTTAACCCAGATATAATAGTCCCCGGGTGATAATAAATTAAAGGTTTCACTATCCTGGTAATCGACACCATTATTAATGGAATAATGTTTTGCTCCTGTACCTCCGTCTGCATCTATAATAATAATACCATCATTAAACCCATTGCAGGTTATATCAGTAGTATAAACATCGAAAATAGCAATATCGAATGGTTCAGAAATAGTAAAAGGTTTCCGTTTAGGTGCACCAACAGCATCCTGAACTTCAGCGTAATATTTTCCGGGAGCCAATCCACTGATTATGCTATCTGTTTCTCCTGGGATTAATGCTAAGTTTTCATATCTCCAACGAAATGTATAAGGTGGAGTTCCTCCAAAAATTTCTGAAACTACTGCACTTCCATTAGTACTTCCATAACAGGTAACAGGTGTTGTTAAAACAGTAATATCAGTAGGAGTAAATGCGGGATATGTATTTGATAAGTTTATATGAAGGTCCTTTTGGGATCCATTATTAACCTCGTTTTCTTTTTCTGAAATCAGAATATCAGGTTCAGAAAAGCCAGCAGATATCCATCCCGGAAGAAAGAGAAGGAAAATACATACAATTATATGGAGTTTATTGAATTTCATCCAGAACTGTTATAACATATCTCCGGCAAATTTGTATTATACTGAGAAGCAACATTTTCCTCAACATAATTTATTCAAAATTAATCACTTACAATGAAAATAACAAAAAAGTAAATATTCTATTCCAAAAATAGATATTTGGTTACCCTTAAAAATCAGGATTTTATTCACATCAACAATCTCCTGATTATTTTAAATATCTAAAATTATTGACTTCTTTCAGCTTAATTCTTTGAAAAACAGTGATTAAAGTTAACAAATGCCGGTGATTTAGATCACCTGTGTTTCTTTACACAATGTTGATTACTAAATCCCTGACAGCCACGAATTCGCACATTTTAAACAAATCAGGCTGTTCTGTTTTTTTAAACCTTCTAATATAAAACAGCAAATTATTGTTTATTAGACTTTTAAAATTAATAAATGGTTGCATTTATGATATCCGGAAGTCATATCAACTATGGATTTACCTTTAATTTTGATATATATACTGTATTATGTAAGAAAAGGTTATAATTTTTTCCTGATTTATCATGTATATTGCTAAACTTCTTGAATTTAAGACATGGAATTTATTACATGGCAAACAATTGCAAGCAATTTTATAAGCAAAATTATTTAGCAGGATGGATATTTTCTTCCGGTTATCATCCGGATTATCAGACTATAGATTTTGCTGTACCTATGGTTTACAAAATTCAAGTTTCACGAATTTATTATTAACATTAACTCAACACTAGGAATTTTTTCGAGATGTACCTCACGGGGTACCATGCAGCCAGAAGGCCAATAAGGAGAACAGTGAGAAAGATTTTAAAGACATCGGATAGTTTATAAACGACAGGGTAAGCATCAATGATAAAAGAACCCGAGCTGTTTAGTTTGATCATACCGTATTCTGCCTGCAGCCAGGCTACGAAAGATCCGATAATAAGGCCCAGGATAGCTCCCAGGACGGAGATCATCCAGCCTTCAAGAAGGAATATTTTTCGGATTAAACTGTTGGACGCACCAAGACTTCTTAAGGTATTGATATCTTCTTTTTTATCAAGGATAAGCATGGTAAGAGATCCGATGATATTAAAAGAAGCCACGATCAGGATGAATGTAAGGATAAAGAAAATAGCCCATTTTTCCGATTTCATGATTCTGTAAAATAATTCATTCTGTTCGTTCCTGTTCTGGACAAGATATTCATCACCCAGGATGGATCGAATTTCCTCCTGTACCTTATCATGATCAGCGTCGGGAAATAATTTTATCTCAACTGCACTGACTTCATCCGTATACCCAAGAAGATCCCTGGCAAATGTTATTGGAGTGATCACGTATTTGACATTGTGTTCCTGCTCAATGCTGAAAACCCCGGATGGGAAAATAAATTTGCGGTTAATGGCTTGTTCAGGATTAACCGGTATATTACCCGTTCTTCTGATAGAATAGATATTGAGTGGATTAAGGAAATTCAAACCTATTCCAAGATAATATGCAACACCCTGTCCGACAACTGCATAGGGACGATTTTGCTGGTACAGCTCAAATTCACCATCCACGATCATCGTATCTATACCCGTAACATTTGAAAATTCTTCATCCACCCCCTTTAAGGTGGCAATATATTGCCTGTCGCCATAACGCAACAAAACATTTTCTTCAAGGACTTCAGAGAAATATTGAACACCATTCAGATTTCTGATCCGCTCAAATTCGGGCAAGACAGGTGAATATGTCTTTCCTTCTGAAAGGGTAATTTTTATTTCCGGGTCGAATGTGCTGTAGAGTGATTTAATTAAATCATCAAATCCATTGAATACAGAAAGTATGATAACCAGTGCCATCGTTCCTACAGCAACACCAATAACCGAAATACCGGAAATAATATTAATCACATTCTGAGATTTCTTCGCGATCAGGTACCTTCTGGCTATGTAGAATGGTAAATTCATGGGTCACTCAGATCTTATAAGCTTTTACTATCAGTCCGGTTCCGGATTGATGTTTCATATGGATATCTAAGATATTAAGTAAAATGGCAAATGGAAAGGTTAAAATATAATATAGTGGAAGAATGATGAAAAAGAGTTTAGAAAGATTCAGTAATATTATGGGATATTTCATGGAAAGTTTCCATGAAATTTTACCGGGGATTCCATATGAAAATCTGCTATGAATGCTGGAAAATCCTGCTGATTTCAGTTTATTTACCAGTTCCTGGCTATTATATCCATCCCTCACATGTTCTTCAATAAATGATTCGTCGCCTTCATCATGAACATCTGAACCACCCTGATCTGAAGGGGTAGAAATCAAAACGAATCCGCCGGATTGAAGTGCCCTGGCAAAATTTCTGAAAACTTTTTCATCTTCCTCAATATGCTCCATTACATCAACACACAGAATCAGATGATAGGATTCCTGCTCATCCAGGTTTGTAAGATCAGCCACCTCAAAAAAAACCTGTTTATCCATGCCAATTCTTTTGAAGAAATTAATGCAATCTTCAATCTGTCCGGATTTAATATCAACGCCTTTTATCTTCCATTTTTTAGACAAACCTGCCATGTAATGGGTGTATTGTCCGAATCCTGAACCGGCATCGAGAACATTTACATCCCCGGGAGTATGATTCCTGAATTTTTTAAGCTCTTTTTTAATATACCAGGTCCTGAGCAAAAGAAGATTTAGAAGGTGGTAAAACAAAACTCTCAACCAGGGGGACCGGTTAAAGAAATTACCAAGCCTTTTTTTTATGGGGTCATACTGCATACGAGATCATTTTTTCAGCAATCTTTCGATGTTTTCAACATAATCGAGGGAATCATCGATCATAAATAAAAGTTCAGGCACAATCCTGAGCTGATGCCTGATCCTGTTGCCAAGTTCATGCCTGAGTTTTGGTGTGTTTTCCCGTACTTCAAACAGGGGATCTTCACCCTTGTTTAAGGGGAATACGGATAAATATATCTTTGCAAGTCCGAGATCGGGTGTCATCCGTACAACAGTCACGGAGATCATCTTTCCACTGAATAAAACCTTACTTTCACGCTGGAAAATATCTCCGAGTTCTTTCTGAATCAAACGAGCCACCTTATTCTGCCGGGTTGAGGTCATGACTGATATTTTTATGTAAAATTAGGATTTTTAGACAAACATTTTATCCGTTTTGAATCCCAAATGCTTTAGGGCATGATCGATGATTGGAATAAAAGCGTAAAAAGATTTCAGACGCAACGGCCCTAGACTCACAGGATTCTTTATTTGACTGACATGATTCAACCTGAGGTGAACAGGTAATTCACAGAAAAGAAGTCTGATATCACAGATAATTCATGATCAGGATTATTCTTTGCATAACAATTATTAGTTTTGTACTTCAAAAAATAAACAGTGAGATATAAAAAATGGAAACGGTTTTAAGTGGGATCAGGTCTACCGGTAATCTGCACCTGGGTAATTATTTTGGTGCAGTCAGGAATTTTGTTAAGATGCAGCATGATTACAAATGTTTTTTCTTTGTAGCTGATCTTCATTCTCTTACAACCTATCCAACACCGGAGGATCTCCATGGAAATATTAAACAGGTTCTGGCGGAATATATTGCTGCAGGGATAGATCCTGAGACTGCCACTTTATATATTCAGAGCGATGTACCTGAAGTTTCACAGCTCTATCTCCTGTTGAATATGAACGCATATGTCGGGGAACTGGAGCGTACAACAACATTTAAGGAAAAAGTCCGTTCCCAACCCGATAATGTCAATGCCGGGTTATTGACATATCCTGTTTTAATGGCCACTGACATCATCATCCATAAAGCTAACAAGGTCCCGGTAGGAAAGGACCAGGAACAGAACCTTGAGATGACAAGGAAATTTGCCAGGCGGTTTAATACAATCTATAAAGTCGATTATTTCCCCCTCCCGGAACCATTTAATTTTGGCAGGGATCTCATTAAAATCCCGGGACTTGATGGTACGGGGAAGATGGGGAAAACTGAAGGAAACGGAATATTCCTGGCAGATTCCCCCGATATCATTACAAAGAAGGTTATGCGTGCAGTTACTGATGCCGGTCCGACGAAACCGAAACAGAAAATGTCAGAACCAATCAGGAACATCTTTACCATCATGGAAGTTGTATCCTCTCAGGATATCTTTAATTATTTTCTGGAGCAGTACAATACCTGCAAGATCCGCTATAATGATCTGAAAAAACAACTTGCAGAGGACATTGTCAGACTCACTACACCAATACGGGAACGTATTCTTGAAATCTCATCCGATGAGGAGTATATTGGCAGAGTAGTTAAGATGGGTGCTGAAAAAGCCCGGGCGAGCGCATCCCAAACCCTCCACGATGTAAGGGAAATTATTGGATACAGGCCATTCTATTAATAAAAAAAACCGGGTCTGTGCCCGGTGCCCCGAAAGTGCCCCCTTCAGGTATATGCTGGATGAACTGTCATTAAAATAATAACAAAACCTGTGCCAAAGTGTACCATCAGGACTTCCTTTCGGAT
>LJUQ01000003.1 GCA_001304505.1 Bacteroides sp. SM23_62_1 | reverse complement strand
CGACAATGATGAGTCCAAGATTATTAAAAGGAAGGAATATGGCTGAACGTGCACCGAGAATAATCTGGATGGGACTACCAGATGAAATACCCAGGAGATTAAGATAGGTTTCCACTCTTTCAGCATCACTATACCGTGAATGATAAATACCAACCAGGCTACCGAAAACTGCTTTTAACCTCCTGACGATCTGGGCGGTCAGTACAATCTCGGGCAACAGATATAAAACCTGCCTGCCATTCCTGATCTGTTCTTTAATAAGATGAAAATATATCTCTGTCTTACCACTTGAAGTGATTCCATGAAGTAAAGCAACTTTTTTATCCTGAAAGATCTTCTTAATTTCATCAAATGCTGATTGCTGAACAGACGTTAAAGGATTGAGTGCCGATATAGGAGAAATTGTATCTGGCAATCGTGTTATCTCTTTTTTCTGTACCGTTAGAATATTCTTTCTCGTAAGGGCTTGAAAAGCACTTTCACTGTATCCCTGTATATTCTGAAGATCCTGTTTTTTGACTTCAGTTATTTCATCTGAAGTTTTATTCATGATATTTAAGAAGGACTGCAAAAGGTTGTATTGTTTGGGTGCACGGTTGAATGAACTGAACAGTTTATCGAGTGTGCCCCTTTGGAGATAAACATCATTTATCCCCACGAAAGTTTCAGTTTTCGGGCGATATTTTTCCCTGATCCGTTCCTCAGTTGCAAGGATCCCTCTCGCTATAAGCATATCCAACCATTTTTGCAGTTCTTTTAGCCTAATTTGCTTTTTCAGTTCCTTTAAACTCAGGACATTCTTATTCTCAAGAACTGTAATCACTTTAGTTTCTTCCTTTTCCAGATGCGTGTCCTTTCCAGGGATCTTTTTCAGGGAATAAAATGTTTCGCTTTCCATTTTTAATCCGGCAGGGATCGAGGCTTTCATTACTTCTCCCGGAGAACAGAGATAATAGTCCATTATCCACTTCCAGAAATCTAACTGAAAAGTATTGACTATGGGAATTGAATCTATGACAGATCGGATGTCACGAATTTGAAATCCTGACGGTGGTGAATGATGCAAATGAAGTATAATACCAGAATATATTTTCCTGCGCCCAAAGGGTACCAGCACACGCATTCCTGTTTTTACCTGATTGACATAATTATCCGGCACCCTGTATGTGAACGTGCCGGCGACATACAGGGGAAGAATAACATCTGCAAATGTTTCAATGTGTGCCATGAAAAATCAACAAAGACAAAATATATAAAAAAAAGCCAAGCAAGAGTATTTATTGCCTGGCAAATCCCTGAATATATATCAATGTGATCAGACAGAGAGGATCTCTGCAATCTCCATCTTTTCCATATCCACCTGTTTATGCTTCTTTACTGCTTTGTTGAAGGTACAATGCGCAATTTCACCATTTACCATACCTACCATAATACTTTGCTGGTCATCTAAAAGGGCCTGTACAGCAGCATGCCCGAAAAGACTTGCAGTCACTCTGTCATAAGCTGAAGGGGTACCACCACGTTGAATATGTCCAAGCACAGTAACCCGTACATCATAATCCTTAAAATCTTCTTTAACCTTTTCAGCTATCGCAAAGGCACCTCCGGACTCTTCTCCCTCTGCAACAATAATGATATTGCTCGATTTTTTTCTCTTGAATCCCTTTTCAAGAAAATCCTTGAGATTTGAAACCTGGTTCTTTATCTCAGGGATGAGGATAGCTTCTGCTCCACAGGCAATTCCCGAACGCAAAGCAATAAATCCGGCATCACGCCCCATAACCTCCACGAAGAATAACCTGTTATGTGAACTTGCTGTATCCCTTATCTTATCTATTGCTTCAACAACAGTATTTAAAGCTGTATCATAGCCAATTGTATAATCTGTACCATAAATGTCATTATCTATTGTACCCGGTATCCCCACAAACGGAACATCAAATTCTTCTGTAAACTGTCTCGCTCCTGCAAAAGTGCCATCACCCCCAATAGCAACAACAGCATCAATACCAGCTGATCTGAGTCTTTCAAATGCTTTTTTTCTGCCTTCAGGTGTTCTGAATTCCTTACTCCTTGCGGTTTTTAGAATAGTGCCACCCCTCTGAATGATATCACTGACATTAAATGCCTTAAGCTCCTTGAAATTTCCGTTTATTATTCCTTCATAACCATGCCGTATACCAATAACATGTAAACCATAATATATTGCAGTTCTTGTAACAGCACGAATTGCTGCATTCATTCCCGGAGCATCACCTCCTGAGGTAAAAACACCGATTTTCTTAAGCTTGGCCATAATTGTTCATTAAGATTCTATATCATCAAATCATAATTTGTTGGAAATGTAAAATTAGGAATTAAATCAAAATATAAGGAGGATATTGTCATTTCCGTTTATTCCCTGAAAGTTCCTCCGTCCTGATCCTGATTTTCTCCAGGAACCACTGTGGTGTTGAAGTTGCCCCACAAATACCGATAGAAGAGACATTATTGAATGAGATTTTTACGAGATCCTGGAGATTCGTGATAAAGTATGATTTCCGGTTGATTGATTTACATAATTGATACAGCATTCTTCCATTTGAACTTTCTTTACTGCTTACAAACAGGATCATATCATAGTTGCAAGCAAACTTTCTTAATACTGATTCTCTGTTTATAATCTGTTTGCAAATTGTACGATTGACATGAAGCAGCTGGTCCGGATGGCCTCCGGAAGCGGTTATCTTTTCAGCAATGACGGATAGGATAGTTTCATATTCCTTGCTATTCATTGTAGTCTGCGAGTACAGGAAAATGTGATTTTTGAAATTGATCTTATCCAGATCGGATTGGTTGTTAACAAGAATTGCTTTACCTTCAGTCTGTGCCAGAAGGGCCTTGGCTTCGGGGTGATTCTGTTTGCCATAAATAACTACCGAACCACCAATATTTTTTGTTTTTTGATATCCTGTTCTGATCCTTGCCTGTAATTGTGAGACAATCGGGCATGTTGCATCAATCAATTCGATATTATTCCTGTGAGCAATTTTATAGATATCGGGAGGTTCGCCATGAGCCCTGATTAATACTTTAACATTCTTCAACTTCCTGAACTGCTCATAATCTATCACATTTAGCCCCATACTTTTAAGCCGATCCAGTTCCACTTTGTTATGAACAATTGATCCGAGGCTGTACAGGTTCCCACTCCTGTGCAGCTCCTGCTCAGCCAGATTGACAGCATTCTGCACACCAAAACAGAATCCCGATCCTTTGTTAATTTCAATCCTGACTTTCATTTTTCTGCTTTTTTCCGTACTTGCTATCCAGAAGTTTTCTAAACCATTCCATCTGGCCATCAACACCCATGTTGCTGTTATCCAGTGCAATCGCATCTTTCGCTTGTGCCAGTGGACTGATGGACCTGTTTGAATCCTGGTAATCCCTGTCACTTATGTTATTCAATACATCCTGAAAACTGATATTAATACCCTTTTGCCTAAGTTCATCATACCGTCTGCGAGCTCTCACTTCCTCATTCGCGATCAGAAATAATTTAATATCTGCCTCCGGAAAAACCACCGTGCCAATATCACGACCATCCATAACCACACTCCTGTCCTTTGCCATGGAACGCTGCAAATCCACCATTTTTTCCCGGACCGGTTCAACCTTACTTACCGGACTTACAAATTTTGATACTGCAACATTTCTGATCTCATCTTCAACATTCTCACCATTCAGGTATGTTTCCAACCTGTTCAAGGTATCATTAAATCTGAATTCAATCTTGATCTGATTCAGTCTATGAATGAGTGAGGGGATATCAATTATCCCATCTATGATCAACCCATTTCGCAGACAAAACAGGGTGACGGCCCGGTACATGGCACCACTGTCAATATAAGTGATACCAAGTTCGCTGGCAATAGCTTTTGCAAATGTACTTTTTCCGCTGGAAGAGGGCCCGTCTACTGCAATAACGATATTTTCAGGAATATGATACACCCGTTCTCATGTTAAATATAATCAGGGAATACAAAAATAGATAAACTTATTTGGTTTATATTATGTGAACAAATATGCATTTATAATACTTAACCACAAAGGTACACAAAGGATAACTTAAAGGAACACAAAGAATTTAAATCAGGTTCCTTTGTGTTACTTTATGGACCTAAATGGTTAAATAATCATAAAGAGATAAAAATATTTTATAATAAAACTAAGGAAAGATCAGGTCCGACTCCATGCTATATTATGAAAAAAAAAGTGGAAATTAAAACATGTCTTACTGGTTCCTTTTATAAAATGATGAAAGGTTTGAGCTTATAGAAAAGTGGTTGGATGCCCCGGCAAGATGGTAGGATGCCCGGCCATAACTCAGATGGAATTTCGAGATTTTAATTCCGAATCCGCAGGAGAATCCTACAAGCGAAACCTTTGATTCAATCTTTAATTCATTTCTTCTCTGGTAGTTATATCCTGCTCTTATATGGAAATTTTCAAAGGGTAAGAACTCAAGGCCAAAAATCAGATGACGCATGGATTGATCTGCAAATTGTTCCAGTTTATTTTTTTGAACCTGTTCACCGGTCATCGGATCAATTTCACCAGTACCATTATTGTTTTTACTGTAGGTGATATCAAATTTCTGAAGGTTATGAAATACGAATGAAAACCTGAAAGGAGCGTACCTGAGTTTTTGCGATAATCCCAGTTGAACCTCAAAGGGAAGTGATTCCCTGTGTTGATCATGGTATGTTTTAAGTTGTAATCCTATATTCCTGAAAACAATTGCCGCGGCAAATAACTTATCCCTGCTGGTATATGTCATACCTGCGTCAATAGCAATACCAAATGAATTGTATCTTTCCAGAGAGGAATAAACAGGCTTGAGATTAACACCGAAATGGAAGATACTGTCATAACTCCTGGACCACATCAGGTTCAGAGCAAGTTCCGAAGCATTAAATGTGCCTGTTTTATTCCCGGTCATATCGGCTGAAACAAATTCACCATAATTGATATAATGTATTCCGCCCGCCAGATTCCCAATCTTCCTGACATTTCGCGCATATGCAGCATATCCGTAATTAATATCTATGAAATAATTCACATAATTAAATACCATGTGGTTGTGCATGTCTTCATTGAGCAGTGAGGGATTATGAAATGGAAGGTTAAGATCGTCATCCCGGATTGCATTTACCCTCCCCCCCAAGGAAGCTACTCTCGCAGAATTTGTTAGATTTAAAAATGCATAGGTATGACTGCCACCCAGTTGCGCCTGAACAGAAAAAGGTAACAAAAAAAAGCACCCGATAACAAAAATTATCCTCAAGGGAAATACCTATCAAAATTCTATTAAACTGTGATATTAGTATAAAAAACGAATATATACAGATTTTATTTCTAACCTGAAAGATCTGTCTTTTGAAATGATAATCAATATTATATAAAAACTCTTTTTTCTATGGTGAAACAAATCTTTCTTTTTTGTTTATTCTTCCCATCTGTGATAATAACAGTCCTGCCAGAACTACAGCAATTCCGGTTATTTTTTGGAATGTCATTGTTTCATTCAGGATAAAATAGGAAAATATAGCTGTGAGTACCGGTATAATATTGGTAAAGATATTTGCCTTTGAGGCTCCAAGGTTCTTAACACTGTAATTGTATAGTATAAATGCGACCGTCGATCCGAAAATTGCCAGACAGATCAATGAGATTGCAGCTTTTACTGTAAGAACCGAATTCATTGTTGATCTGAACTCAAAGATGGCTACCAGCGGCAGAAAAAAAACGATTCCAAATAAATTCTGGTATGCTGTCAGGCTGAATGCATTATACCGATCCATCAGCTTTTTAACTATCAGGGTATAGCTAACAGCGCAAAAGACTGCAAGTAACAGCAGAATGACACCCAGTGTATTAGCTCCAAATGAAAAATCTCTTTTTATAAGAACAATCAGGACACCGCTGAAAGAAATGAAGATGCCTGCTATATTCAATGGGGTTAACCTTTCATGAAGGAAAATGGATGCTCCTACCGGGACAAAAAGTGGAATTGTTGAGATGATTATTGCTGCAAGGGTCGAGGTAACCATCGTTAACCCAAGCCCTTCACAAATGTAATACAGGAAAGGATTAAAAACGGATAACAGTAAAATCCATTTAAAATCTTTCCGGCTGATTTTTTGTAAAACGTTTGCTACCCATCCGGCTACCAGCAAGATGGCAGAGGAAATAACCAGCCTCAGAAATATGATTGTAAATGGTGGGTATACTTCATTTACGATCTTAAACCAGACAAATGTCAGGCTCCAGAACGTCATTGCAAGGATAATGCTCAAATAAACACGTGTAATTCCTGAGAATTTCATCCTGGGATATCCATCTTAACTGGCGGATTAATATTCTTATTTGTTGAAAATCATTTGACTGATTTCCACGATTTTTCCAGTTGTAAAGGTTAAAAAAAATTCAGAATTCTTTAAACCTTTTTGCGCAAATATTATCTTATATAATGTGACAGAAATTTTAACGAATTTTGTCGAAGAATCATTTTAAAACTCTACTGTGATGAAAAACCTGATACCATTCCATCTTTTATTATGCATCATCCTAGGATCAATCTTCTTCTCTGCATGTGAAAGAAATGATGATAATATTACCGATCAGGATATTATCCTGGTCGACGATGGAGCTGTAACTGCCCTGATGTATGACCAGGCTTTTACAGAAGTAGATATGGCCCTTGAACAACTTGAATATGTCTGGTCACACCCGCTTTTTAAAAAATCGGTGCAGGATACATGCCCGATTATATACGTCGATCATAACGATTCTGTTTACTGGCCAAAAATTGTAACCATCGATTTTGGCACGGATGGCTGTGAGGGCCCATTTGGTGTAACACGAAAGGGTAAAATCATTGTGACCATTACAGA
Source organism: Bacteroides sp. SM23_62_1 (assembly GCA_001304505.1). Classification (GTDB taxonomy): domain Bacteria; phylum Bacteroidota; class Bacteroidia; order Bacteroidales; family SM23-62; genus LJUQ01. The sequence goes on along the minus strand of LJUQ01000003.1, from coordinate 46,174 downwards.
CAGGTATCTGAAGGAAGGATCTGTCAGAACCATTACATTCAACAACTTTTATGTGAATGAATTTAAAATTGAAGGTACAAAGTCCGTGACCAATGAAGGATTAAATAAGGATGGTTTGATGTATTTTACAGTCGAGCTAACCGGTGGAAAGATCATTACTCCAACAGGCAAAGAGATCACCCGTGAATTCAGCCATACCAGGACATGGATTGAGGGACAACTGACTCCCCGATGGCGATGGGATGATAAATACCTGATCGAGGGGGAAGCCACCGGTGTAAACAGGTTCGGTAAGACCTATACAAGAACGATAACCAATCCACTGCTCTTCGAAACGGCATGCCGGTGGATTACTTCCGGTACCATTGAGATCCAGCCGGAGGACCATCCCTTGATTACACTCGATTATGGTAATGGCGAATGTGACGACTTAGCTACAATTACAGTAAACGGTGAGACAAAAGAAATTAAACTGAAGGGAAGGTAAAAGGAACGGCTTTATCACCTCAAGATTTTGTTCAACCTCTCCGTCCGTTATTAAAGACATCTCCCCCTGCTCGCAGGGGGAGATACAGAGGAGGTAGTATCTCTACTCCACCTTGCTGAAGTCTTAAAATGAAGTATTTATCCTATACCCCTCTTAACTTTGCTCCTCCCCTGTCCTTATTCCATTCACAAAATCCTTTATTATCCTTTCCAGGTTCCCTTCCGCACCTAGTGCCCCGACAAAGGCACTGCCAATGATAGCACCACTGGCATGTTTACATGCCTGCATAAAAGTCTCATGAGACGATATCCCAAATCCAACCAATCCCGGGAGTCTCAGTTTCATATCATGAATCCTCTTAAAATAACCGGTCTGCACTTCCCCTAATTTGCCTGTCGATCCTGTTGTGGTGGACGATGAAACCATATATATAAATCCATTACCTTCCCTGTCTATAGTTCTTATCCTTTCTTCACCTGTTTCCGGAGCAATCAGGAATATTTTGTATAGTCCATATTTCATGAATATATTCTTAAATTCCCTCTGATAAATATCCGGAGGCAGATCCGGTAAAATAATTCCGTCTATACCAATCCTGTTTGCTGTCTCACAGAATTTTTCCATTCCAAAACGCAGGACAGGATTAAGATATCCCATTAGGATCAGAGGGATCCGGATTTCCTCCCTGATATTTTGCAGCTGACTGAACAGGATTTGCAGTGTCATTCCATTCCTGAGGGCTTGCTGATTGCTTAACTGTAATATTTTACCATCAGCCAGGGGATCAGAGAAGGGGATTCCAATTTCGACCAGATCCACACCATTCTGTTGTAATGCCCTGATTATCGGAATGGTATCTTCAAGACGGGGATAGCCGGCTGTGAAATAGACCGAAAGAATATTTTTATCTTTCTGTTTGAATAATAAATCTATTCTATTCATTATCAATTTCTTTTGTATAAGCACCCATGTCTTTGTCTCCCCTTCCCGACAGGTTTATTACAATTACATCTTCTTCCCTGAAAGTGATTTTTTCAAGTACTGCCAGTGCGTGTGCTGTTTCAAGGGCAGGAATAATGCCTTCCATTCTTGCAAGAAGGAACGCAGCATTCAGGGCTTCTTTATCTGTCACATTCATATAGCTGACTCTGCCTGTTTGATGGAGGAAAGCGTGTACGGGACCCACACCCGGATAATCCAGTCCGGCCGAGATTGAGTAAGGCTCAAGTATCTGGCCATCATTATCCTGCATTAATAAAGTACGGCTCCCATGGATAACTCCAGGACTGCCAAGGCTCATCGTTGCAGCAGAAAATCCTGTTTCCAGACCTTTACCGGCAGCTTCCACACCTATCAACTCTACATCACTGTTCATAATATAATGATAAAATATCCCTATTGCATTGCTTCCACCTCCCACACATGCCAGGATATAATCCGGTGCTTCCCTCCCCTCTTTCTCCCTGAGCTGCCATTTTAGTTCGTCACTGATTACACTCTGAAGTCTTGCAACCAGATCGGGATATGGGTGAGGGCCAACAACAGAACCGATAATATAATGCGTATCCTGTGGATGGCTAATCCAATCCCGGATAGCTTCATTGGTAGCATCCTTCAGGGTTTGATTCCCACTGTCGACTGGTACTACCTCAGCCCCCAGCATTTTCATCTTCAGCACATTGGGTTGCTGTCTCTCAACATCAACCCGCCCCATATAAACAATACATTCCAAACCCGATAATGCACAGACAGTTGCTGTGGCAACACCATGTTGCCCGGCACCGGTTTCGGCTATAATCCTTGTTTTACCCAGTTTTTTTGCCATCAGGATCTGGCCAATCGTATTATTTATTTTATGCGACCCTGTATGGTTCAGATCCTCCCTTTTAAGATAAATCCTCGATTTATAATACCCTGAAAGCCTGGAGGCAAAATACAAAGGAGTTGGTCTGCCTGCATAATCTTCCAGCAATTCCTTAAATTCATTCCTGAAAGATTCCTCAGAAAGTATATCAGAATATCTGCTTTGTAATTCTTCCACATTCCTGTATAGCATTTCAGGAATATAACTTCCTCCAAATTCCCCATAGTATCCATATTCATCTACTTTGAACGTCATATCTGCTGTCTTATAGATTTAATAAAGGTTTTTACAAGAGATACATCTTTCATTCCCGGAGAAATTTCGAACCGGCTATTGATGTCAACGGCAAAGAGGCCGGGATGATTCAATTCTTTTATGATCCCTGCATCATCAGGGCCAATCCCCCCGCTCAGAAAAAAAGGAATATGCATGGTATAGGACTTAAGAATCTCCCAGCTAAATTTTTCACCTGTGCCACCGAATTTTTGTCCCCCCTTGTCAAACAAAAAATAATCACAATGATTTTCAAACACGGAAAGATTTTCCAAATCTTTATGATTATTTATGCAAGCGGCTTTAATGATGGGAATACCTGCTCTTTTAATGGTGGAACAATATTCGGGTGTTTCATTACCATGAAGTTGTACCATGTCCAACTTATACCTCCCGATTTTATATAATACGCTTTCAACAGTCTCATTAACAAATACTCCAACTTTTTCCGTTCCTTGTACATCTGTGTGACTGAAAGGATCATCAGTTCCTTCAAAATACCTTGGAGAACCGGAATAGAAAATAAATCCCATAAAATCAGGTTGTAATTCACACACCAACCTGATATTATCAGGATCCTTCATGCCGCATACTTTTATTTTAAGGCTCATTTATTTTCAAGTGTTGTGGATTCACCCCCCAGTCCCTCTCACTCGTATAAGAGGAAGGAATCAAAAGGGGGGGTGAGTCGGATTCATTGCAATATTATGCTCCAGCCTTCTTCCATTCCCTCTATCTAATCATCCGCCAGAATCTCTTCAATCAACTTCTTACAAGCCTCCTGTGGTGTATCATGTTTCATGAAATACTCTCCGATAAGAAAACCCTGATATCCGGTTTCTGTTAATTGAATGATTGTGTCCGGTGAACTGATACCACTTTCGGAGATTTTCATGAATTTGCCTGGAATGCTGGAGGCCAGTTCAAAAGACCTGTTCACATCGACCGTAAGGTCTACAAGATTCCTGTTGTTCACGCCAACAATTGTGATCCCGTCACATAATTTGTTCAACTGATCTGAATGATGAATCTCCAGAATCACTTCCAGGGAAAACGACCTGGCCAGGCCGGTAAATTCATAAACCTGATTTTCAGTTAGTATTTCTGCGATCAATAACACTGCATCAGCACCTGCAGCCCTGGCTTCGATGATCTGATACTCATCCACGATAAAATCCTTTCTCAGAATGGGGTGATCTGTTTTTTCCCTTGCCTCGCTCAAATCTTCAATGTTGCCACCAAAATATTTTTCATCAGTAAGGACAGACAGAGCTGCGGCACCTGATTCAACATAGCCCCTTATTACCTGTCCTAAATCCGTCTGATTACCAAATTGACCGGCAGAAGGAGATTTTCTCTTAAACTCTGCAATAATACCTGGTCTATTTTTTCCCAGGCTGCCGGATAATGAATTCGTATTCCTCTGAAAGTATACTTTATGTTCCAGCAGTTTCACAGGATAAAGATCTTTCATCCGTTTAACTTCTTTGTTCTTATAAGTAATTATTTGTTCCAGGATATTCATTTATTCAATTCAATAAGCCTTTTAAGCGAATGGAGAGCCTTCCCGCTTTCCAGCGATTCTCTGGCGCCGTCAATACATTCCGGAATATTTTTCCCGGGGAAATATGCTTTGAGTGCCAGGCCTGCATTTGCAATTGCTATATCATGCTGTGCAGGTGTTCCGGTATTTTCAAGGACATGAATAAAAATATCAGCAGCTTCAGCAACTGTTTTTCCTCCTGCCAGCTCACCCGGAAGACACTTTTTCAATCCAAGGTCAGCAGGATTGAGTATTTGTTCAAGATCACGTGTGATGATTTTGCATTCCCCGGTGAGGGAGACCTCATCATATCCATCCAGGCTATGGATGATCACAAAATCTTTTTCCAGCTGTTGAAACATATAGCTATATAACCTGGCCAGTTCAAGACTATACACTCCTGCCATCTGTTTTTTCGGAGATGCCGGATTAACGAGGGGACCAAGCATATTGAAGAAAGTTTTTACACCAAGTTCCCTCCTCACCGGGGCAACATTTTTCATGGCCGGATTAAACAAGGGTGCATGCAAAAAACAGACACCGGCAAGTTCTATCTCTCTCCTTAATTTATCTTCATCGTTTGAAAATTTATACCCGATGTGTTCCATAATATTGGATGATCCGCATGTTGATGAAACAGCATAATTGCCGTGCTTGGCTACTTTTGCTCCGGCTCCCGCAACGATAAAGGTTGTAATGGTTGATATGTTGAAAGTATCTTTGGCATCTCCGCCGGTACCACAAACATCGATTGTATCATAATCCGAAAGATTCACAGGAATACACAGATCCAGCAGGGCATCCCTGAACCCTGAGAGTTCCTGAAGGGTAATACTCCTCATCAGGTAGACACTTATAAAAGATGCAATCTGAGAATGATTATAAAGCCCTTTTGCAATATTGGTAAGTACCTGTTTCGCTTCTTCCTTGGTTAATATCTTATGCTCATAGAGATAATTCAGAATATTTTTCATAGTCAGATTGATAAATAATTATTAGGTTCACTATATATTCAATCATATAATGCATCATAATTAATAATTCAACCAGTTTGAAATAATCTTTTCTCCCAGTGTGGTTAGTACTGATTCCGGGTGAAACTGTAAACCTTTCAGGTCATATTCTTTATGCGATATTGCCATTATTTCACCATCCTCCGCTTCTGCAGTGATTTCAAAACAATCCGGAAGATCTTTCGAGGAGACGATCCAGGAATGATACCTGCCACCTTCCAGAAATTCTGGCAATTCCAGAAACAGGTGATCATCTGATTTCAGTATCTTTATTTTTGTTGCAACACCGTGAAAAACTTTCCGGATATTTATGAGTTTCCCCCCGAATACTTCTGCAATTGCCTGGTGACCAAGACATACTCCAAGTATACTCTTTTCAGGGGCCCATCGCCTGATTATAGATTTCAGCATTCCTGCCTCATCAGGTATACCGGGACCGGGCGATAATAAGATTTTGTCAAAGATCCTGAGCTCTTCATTATTTACCCTGTCATTCCGAAAAACAACCACCTGCTGCCGGGAAATCTGTTTCAGAGCATGCACCAGGTTATATGTGAAAGAATCATAATTATCAATAACAGCTATTTTCATTATTCTAAATTTTCCCTGCCTGCAGAATAGCATTTTTCAGGGCCATCAGTTTATTGTTCACTTCCTGTAATTCTTTTTCTTCTTTTGAGTCTGCCACAATCCCTGCACCTGCCTGATAAAAAAGGGTATTGTCCTTGCTTAAAAATGACCTGATCATGATGGCATGATTAAAATCTCCCTTAAATCCGATATATCCGATCCCTCCGCCATAGTATCCCCTGTTTTGATTCTCATATCTGTCGATAAGTTGCATCGCTTTATATTTGGGAGCTCCGGATAATGTACCTGCCGGAAAGGAATCGGCCATAATCCTTATTGAATTATAATTATCTGGGAGTATCCCGGATACTTTTGACACCATATGGATGACATGTGAGAAAAACTGAATCTCACGGAAAGTTTCCACTTTTACATGATCGGCATTCCTGCTTAAGTCATTCCTGGCAAGGTCAACGAGCATCACATGTTCTGAGTTTTCTTTTCTATCATCCGCCAGTTCAAGAGCCAGCTTTTTATCTTCCTCATCATTCCCAGTCCTTTTAAAAGTACCGGCAATAGGATGGATATAAGCTTTGCCCGAAATGACCTGAAGAAGAGCCTCAGGAGAGGACCCAAATATTTTATAACTACCGTAATCAAAATAAAACAGGTAAGGAGAGGGATTGATAGATCGCAGGCAACGGTAAACATTGAATTCATCTCCTGAGAATGATTGCCTGAATTGTCGTGATAATACAATCTGGAAAACATCACCCCTGTGGCAATGTTTTATGCCCTCACTGACCAGATTCATATATTCTTCATCTGAAAGATTGGATTCCTCTTTCCCCTTGGGTTCAAAAGGATATGTGGCAATGTTCCTGTTATATAATAATGATTCTACGTAATCAAGATCTCCTGTTAACTGATCTGTCTGGTTTTCAACCAGGTAAAGAACATTTTGAAAATGATTAATTGCAATGATATATCTGTACATACAGTATACCATATCCGGAATCTTATAGTCAGGATTCTGCTGGTGTCTGAAGCATATATCCTCAAAATATCTGACAACATCATAGGTTGAATAACCGAAAAATCCATTCGTTTTAATCTCGGAGTGTTCATCGATATTCCTGAATCTGTTTATAAAACCATTTAATTCATCCGGGATAGAAATACCAGGATTAACATCTTTCACATTTACACTGCCATCCAGATCACATGTTTTGATCTTTTCGTTTTCAACCATAAAGTATGCAACAGGGTCCAGGCATATGAAAGAATGACTATCTTCCCTGCTGTGATAATCCGAACTTTCCAGTAAAAGGCTGTATGGAAAAATATCTCTTAGCCGGAGATAAATGCTGACAGGAGTGATGGTATCAGCAAGGATTTTCTTAATCCTGGTCTTAATGTTTATCTGTTTCATATCACTAATTTTCAAAAAAAAAAGGCTTACCGTGGTTGGTAAGCCTCTAATTTTATTTATACAAGCAGGTATAACGCAACTCACGTCCCGTCGGGATGTTCATTACGCCACCACCAGCTCATATATATTAACAAATATTTCATAACCTGATTTCTAATGCAAAGAAAAATGATTTTCTTTATTTATCCAAATAAAAATTTATGCTACCCTGAGCCGGTTCATATCTGCTTTTTCAATTTTCTGCTTTGCATATCTCAGGGTAATTTTTGCCTCATCCACTTTCTGGGAAGGCATGTCAAACATTGCATCGATCATGATAGCTTCACAGATGGATCTTAATCCTCTTGCACCCAGTTTAAACTCAATGGATTTGTCTACAATATATTGCAATACACTTTCGTCAAAAGACAACTGAATATGATCCATTTCAAATAATCTCTGATACTGTTTAATAATTGCATTTTTGGGTTCGGTAAGTATTCTTCTCAGAGCCTGGCGGTCGAGCGGATCCAGGTATGTCAGAATGGGTAACCTGCCAATTATTTCAGGTATAAGGCCATAGGCTTTCATATCCTGTGGAGCGATATATTGAAGCAGGTTATCTCTGTTAACTTTATTAGTCTCCCGGCTTGCCACATAGCCAACAACTTTTGTATTCAATCGTTGGCCGATCTTTTTCTCTATTCCGTCAAAAGCACCTCCACAGATAAACAGTATATTTTTAGTATTTACAGGGATCATTTTCTGGTCGGGATGTTTTCTTCCTCCCTGTGGTGGCACATTCACTACTGATCCTTCCAATAGTTTCAGGAGACCCTGCTGAACACCTTCCCCCGATACATCCCTGGTGATGGATGGATTATCACCTTTCCTTGCAATTTTGTCGAGTTCATCAATAAAGACAATACCTTTTTCAGCAGCTTCAACATTATAGTCTGCTACCTGTAGCAAACGTGTCAGGATACTCTCAATATCCTCACCTACGTACCCTGCTTCTGTCAGGACGGTTGCATCCACAATTGTGAACGGCACATGCAGCATCCTTGCAATTGTTCTGGCCAGAAGCGTTTTACCTGTCCCGGTTTCACCAACAAGTATGATATTTGATTTTTCAATTTCCACATCATCCCTGCTGGTTCTCTCAGAATCCATTAACCTTTTGTAATGGTTATAAACAGCAACAGATATATATTTTTTAGCAGTTTCCTGCCCTATCACATACTGATCAAGAAATTTTTTAATCTCTCCGGGTTTCAGAAGAGTAATCTGGTTGAGATCAAATTCACTCTTCTTTTTTATTTCTTCCTGAAGGATACTATTCGCCTGTTCGATACAGCTATCGCAGATATGACCCGAGATACCGGCAATTAACAGGTTGGTATCCCTCTTTTCCCTTCCGCAGAAAGAGCATCTGTCCATCGATAGATTTTATTTTTTAGATTTTTGTTTTTCCATCACTTCATCAATCATCCCGTAATCCAGTGCCTCATGGGCTGTCATCCAGTGATCCCGGTCAGCATCCTGTTCAATTTCTTCGAATGTCTTTTCTGTATGATTTGCCAGGATCATATATAATTCTTTCTTTAGCTTAAGAATTTCTCTTGTTGTGATTTCAATATCTGATGCCTGTCCCTGCACTCCTCCCATAGGCTGGTGGATCATGATCCTGGAATGCTGTAATGCAGAGCGCTTACCCTTTGAACCCGCAGCAAGTAATACAGCACCCATGGATGCGGCCATCCCGGTACAGATGGTTGAAACATCAGATGAAATATATTGCATGGTATCATAGATCCCCAGACCGGCATGAACTGTTCCTCCCGGTGTATTAAAATACATATGAATATCTTTAGATGGATCATTGGAATCAAGAAACAGCAGCTGCGCCTGTATAATATTTGCCACATAATCATCAATAGGTAATCCCAGAAATATGATCCTGTCCATCATCAACCTTGAAAAAACATCCATTGTAGCTATATTCAGTTGCCTTTCCTCAATAATGGTGGGTGATATGTAATTGCCCCAGATGGAAGAATACCGCTGCATGGTCATACTGCTGATACCCATATGCCGGGTTGCATACTTATGAAATTCATCCGAATAACTCATTTCTCATATATTTAAAGATGTAAAGTTAATTAATTATTAAACCGGTTATATGGTTAAAATATTCAGTCTGTGAACATTTATTCCTTATCAATCTAACCTGAAAAATTGATATTCCAATGCATATACCTGTATATCAGTGTTTTATAATGTAATTCAGAATCCGTTAATCATCCAATAACTTGTTGAATTTTTCCAGTGTTATTTTTTTCTTATCTGTCTTCACAAGTTCCCTGATATGATCAAATACTTTTTCCTCATACAGCCTGTCATATATCCTTTTTTTCTCATCTTCATTGCTCAGCAGGCCATTTGCGTAATTCGTTAATTGATCTTCAGGGACATCAGTTAAACCATACTGCCTGAATTGAAGCAAAGCATAGGATCGTGCGAAATCTTTTACTTCACCTTCCTCAACTCTGATGTTATGGTCTTTAATAATTTTATCCTGTATAAGCTGCCATTTTAAATCATCTTCAAATTTTGGGTATTCCTTTTCAATCTGTTCTGAAGTGATTTCTTTCTTGTTTATCGCTGTAATCCATTTTTTCAGGAATTCACTGGGCAGACTAACTTTAACCTTTTTCATCAGTGTTTTTCTTGCATCCACTTTAAATTTGTATTCACTGTTTTGTTCCAGTCTGCGTTTCACTTCCTCCTTTATCTTTTCTGTAAATTCCTCATCATTATGAACAACATCCTTTTCATACATCATATCAAACAATTCGGTGTTAAATTCAGCTTTCTGAAACGAGGATATTTCGCGAATGGTAAAGCGAAAGTCTGGTGAAATTACCGATACCTTATCTTTTGAAATGTTCAAAAGGGATGCAAGCTCATTGTCATTCGGAAAAGCTTTTCTAACATTAAAATCAACCTCATTATCAACTCTTTTACCTTTGAATAAATGCAGGATATCTTTATCTTTCATAACCTCCAGTGAAAAGGAAGAGGATTCTGCTGATATCCCTTCTTCCAAAATTTCGCCATTTTTATCGACCTGCCTGAAATCACCCTTAAGTATTTCATTACCTGTGATCTCTTCCACTTTCAACATTGTACCAAAACGCCTTGCATAGTTTTCTTTTGTTTCACTGATCATCTGGTCATCAATCTGAATTTCATAAAGTGGAACCTTATCCCTGGAAGAAATATTCACCTCAAACTCAGGAGCCAGGCCAAGGTCAAATTCAAATTCAAAAGTAGTCTGGTTATCCCAGTCAATCTCCCTGCTTGTGTTTTCGTTAGGAAGAGGTTCCCCCAGAATTTTTATTTTCTCATTGGTCAAATATTTTGAAATTTCTTCCGATATTATTTTATTTATTTCCTCAACCAGAATTGATCTTCCGTATAGTTTTTTCACAATTCCTGCAGGAACTTTCCCCGGCCTGAATCCTGGCATCTTAACATTTTTCCTGTATTCTTTCAGGGTATTTTCAACACGTTGCGCATAATCTTCCTGCTCGACTTTAAGCTTCAGAACCGCATTCAGCTCATTAGTATTTTCCTTTGTGATATTCATTAGCTAAGTTTTAAAACTGTTTTGTTTAAAAAACCGCCAGATCATAGGTTTTAACCTATCGTTCTGGCGGTTGATAATCAGGTGCGGATGGAGGGACTCGAACCCCCACGCCGTGAGGCACAAGATCCTAAATCTTGCGCGTCTACCAATTCCGCCACATCCGCAATTATTCAGGCTGCAAATTTATTCTTTTTTGGTATAACTGGCAAATCGTTGTAGCAGGGAGCAGGGAGCAGAGAGCAAAGAGCATAGGTTAAAGGGGATGGGACATAAAGCATTGGGTATAGAACAGATAGTAAGAAGAATGTAGAGGAGTTAAGGAAATAAATGATGATTGGTGAATGATACCCATAGAACCCACGATTTTAATCGTGGTGGATGTTCAGCTCAATACCCACACCTTCAATGAATCAGACACTTTGCTAATTAATCCCGGGTACCGGAATGTGTCCGGTTGAAAACCGGCAGAACTTAACACTTTTCTTTAGCATTAGCCTACTTATACAAACCAGGAACCAATTCCCTTCAGTTCTTGATTTTTTTCCCTTACCAAAAACCGTTATTCTAATATGATTTTACCCCTGAAGATCTTCACTCCCCTCAACTCAACAAAATAACAACCATCCGGAAGATCTCGCCTGTTGAATTCGATGTGGCTGGTAAAGATGTTATCTTTGAAATAGACTACTTTACCTGTAAGATCGGTTATGTACATCCGGTATTTTTCACCGGCAGGATTTTCAAATTGAATCAATGTTTTGTTATTGAAGGGATTCGGGTAGATATCAAGACTCCTGTTTTTAATCCGGTTATCCGTTAATCCCGTTTCAAGAAGGTCGTTAACATAAATTGTAAATGACTTTTCAAATGACAATCTGCCATCACCATCATCCCTGGATCGTATCCGGATGGTATACTCTCCTTTTGTCTCATAATCAAACTGCTCTCCGGATAGAAGTGCATCACCCAGTAATATGAAGCTGTTATTATCATCTGCTCCAAGGCCTTCAACCAGTCCATAAGTATGCATATCATCCTCATTTGGATCTATGGTCTGTAACTTTCCGATCATTGTTCCAACAGGTTTGTTCTCGTCAATTGAGTTGAAGTTCAGGGTAATACCTGTTGGTGCCAGGTTCCCTGCTCCTTCGTTAACATCGGTTACAAGGATGAAAAATGAATCTTCAAAAGAAAGGTCCCCTTTATCAGTCGATTTTATTCTCACATACAGGGTATCCTTTGTCTCATAATCCAGCATTTCTGCTGTGATGAGCATGTCGCCGAGCGTGGTGAACCGGTTGTTGTCTGTATCACCTGAACCACTCACAAGTTTATAGGTATGGTGGTCTGCTGTATCAGCATCCGTTGTTTCCAGCCTGCCCACCAGGGTGCCGATCGACTGATTCTCAGCTACGGTATTGTCAGTCAGGTTTATATCTGTTGGAGCCTGGTTCCCCATAACCTCCTGTAGACGGTTATCCTCCATGTTCGACATCGAATGGCTGTAGGGGCCGGCATCAGCCTTTTTGCTTCCACCGGTGGGGAAGCAGGGATTCGGTTTTTCAACAGCAATGCGGTAATAACCGACGTCAGGAAGAGGATCTGGATCTGTCCAGGAACTCAGGGAACTTGACAGGGAATGGATCTGGATAAAATCGGATTTTATCGGACTCCTGTATATGTGATAGGTCTGGTAACTAAAACCGTAATATTTATCCCACTCCAGCTGTGTTGTGTTCAGCTCCGGATTCGTTGAAACCAGCAGATGGATTGTCTTGTGTGGTTTACACAGGTCTATATCTGTTTCATAGTCTGAGGTGTCCACACCGGTGATTTTGTAGAGATATGCCTGAACCATTGGGTCAGCGGTGGTATCGACAAAGATGCTCAGGTCATTATGGGTAACCGTTCCCATCAGATCATAGATACCTGCAGCCTTGCTTTCCCTGTAAACATTATATGCAGAAATGGGAGCTTTGGATTTTTTCTCCCAGATCACCAGGTTATTTCCGGTTAAGGGATCGACGGTAACCATGCATATTTGGGGGGCAAGGTATAAGACTGCATTCTCTGATGTGACTGTATCACATGTATTGTAAATAATACATCGATAAAAACCCTCATCGGTCAATCCGGGATTTTCAATATTTAATTTTGGAGTAAGATGAAATGTCAGATTCAAACTATCTTTTTGCCACTGGTATTTAAGGTCTGAACCCCTGGCAAAGATTTCCAATGAAACCGTTGAATTTTCTTGTGCCCAAGTATTTTGGGGATTTTGAAGAATATCTGGTAATTCCTTAACCTGAATAAAACATGGATTACTGTAAACAGTTCCAAATTTATTTTTAACAATACATTGATAATTACCCTGTTTATCTATGGTTAAAGAATCAATCCTTAGAACTGATGAATTTGCTCCCAGAATATTATTGTTTTCATATGTCCATTGATAATCAACAGAATCATCTACCTGGATACTTAGTTTGATTTCCTCTCCCACACATGCTATATGTGAAGTCGGTTGTTTTAATATTTCAGGTTTATATGATTGGTTTTCTATTGCACCCATATCAATTCTACTGAAATGTATTCTTGGATTTCCAAGTAGGTCAATATCACCAACATATAGATCAGAAATGTCATTTGTTCCGGTGTTTACTGAAGGACTATTGGATAAAAGCATCCAATCGGTGGGAGTTGTAAGAAAATCAACACCGGTATTAATGGTTGGATTAATAAACTTTGGTAATGAGTCCAGATTATTTTCATAAATAAATGGTTTACTTCCTGTAATCGCGAGAATACCACCCTGAATATTTGAGTAATATATTTCCATATTACTTGTATCCTTATCATAATCAATATGAATTTGATTTAATAAGTCTGCTGTCTCATTTCCCCAGATTATTGAATTATATATCCTGTTTTGTTTAGCCATTCCTTCTGTGAATATTCCCCCACCCGCAACTATTGAATGATTATTGACTATAGTATTATTGATCAAGCTCATATTGCATTGAGAATTGTATATTGCCCCACCCTGAGTTGCTGAGTTATTTGCAAAGATATTGTTTGAAATTACCGGATTTTCCTTATCATCAACTCTTTTAACGAATAATCCTCCGCCATAAAAGGCCTGATTATTAATGATTGTGTTATAAGAAATAATCGGCTCTCCTCCCTCGGCATAAACTGCTCCTCCACCCCAATCAACCAATTCTGAATAATCCCTGTTAAACTGGAACAGATTATGACTGATTACTGGACTGGATCTTTCATATGCATAAATGGCACCACCTCCCTGACTTGATTGGTTATTAGTAAATTCACACTTTGTTATGGTTGGACTGCAACGCCAGATAAAAATTGCACCACCATAAGTATAGGAGTTTCCCATGAATTTACATGATACAATTTGTGCATCTGAACGTTCGAGAGAAATAGCCCCTTCATCATCAAAACCAAAATTATTTATGAAATCTGAACGAATAATCGATATAGGTGAAAGAAGAGTTCCTATCGCACCACCACCGCCACGGTTCCATCTGAAAAGACAATCAGAAATTAATATTTTTGGAGCAAGTACGCACATGATAGCTCCTCCAATGCAAAACTCAAATATTGTGTGGAAGATTTTTGATGTGTCTGTCGCTGAACCTGCACCGAACTCGATACCACTCCAACCACCTGCGAAACAGATTGGTTCAAAGAACTCGGTAGTATCTTTTGCGGTAAATAAAATTGGGCTTTTTGCAACACCTTCACAAAGGAGAGTGCCTTCTACCTGAATACCGTATTGTCCCTGTGATTGTACACAAACACCCGGTAATACTCTTAAAAGATTCCCATCTTCAACGATTACATCATCACATAATTTGACGGTGTCAGCTGCCCAGATTGTATTTTCAGTGATTGGACCGCAAAATTCGAGGACCGTGTCATGATATTCATAGGCCCCGATATCAACATCTATGAAACTGATCCTTTTATTACCAGCATAATCTACTTCAGGTAAAACAAAACCTTTAATGGAATTTACACCTTTATTTATACATGGAGAATTCATTGTCAGGCTCCAATCAGCGTTTAAACCATCTGCCAGGTATCCCGGTTCCGGGCTCGGTTCTTTTATATTTGGATCAATATCAATGTTATCGAGATAGATACCGGAATGAGTTGAACCTGGCTGATATATAAAGCTTTCTTCACCTCCCTGTATGTTACAGTTATAGAAATCAGCTTTGGCATCAAATGTTCTAAAACTAATCTGGTTCGCCTGTGTTCCTGCAAAATTGTTATATATGATATTATTATAAAATTTTGGATTACAATAAATTCCAATGGAAATGGCACCTCCTGATTCAGGATCAGTGGCTTTATTATTATAGATGGTATTGTTAATTATTAATGGTTCAGAATCATATATTGAAATCGCTCCACCTATTTTTGCCTCATTGTTAACGATAATATTTTGAACGATTAATGGATATGCCTCAGCAATGTTAATTCCACCACCGCTATTTCCGGTTATAATATTTCTACTTATAAAAGCTGAATTCATAATTGTAGCGATCCCTCTCCCTGTATTCCCGTATATCAAGTTTCTTTCTAATTGAGTTTCATCATACGATAATCCAATCCCGTAACCATAATTATTATAAATTTCGTTTTCTCTAAGGATTTCATTACCATAATATATACTAATTCCATGTGAAGTATTTTCGTATATATGATTATTTGAAATGACCAGACTGCTATCACTCACTGATCCTGAAAGAGTAAAACCTCCGTTTGTATTATGGTGTATCTGATTGAATTCAACTACTCCATTCTCCAATTGATGAAAATCAAATCTCATTCCACCCCTAGTATAATACATACTATAGTTATCGAATATTTGATTATTCCGAAAGGTAAAATGAACAAAGTCTCCGGAGTATATCCCGGATCCACCACCCCATGTCAGGTGGTTACCCCAGATCAGATTATTATTAATAATAGCCGTTGTCCCGGAATGGAGATAGATACCACCACCGTCAAACCTGGCATAATTATGATATATTTCATTATTTTCAATAATAATTAATGATCCATTGAAATATATGCCTCCTCCGTTATTACTGGTTTGGTTATCAAAGATTTTGTTATATTTTATTATAGCAGTATCAAGGTTTTGCAGATCAATACATCCAGTCGTCCATGTTTCATCATTCTCGTCACTCCCAATATTTTTGAAAAATATATTAGAATGTAATAAAATAGAACCATTCTCACAATAAATTGCTGCTCCTTCCAATGCACTGCAACGGGTAAAGGTGCTGTTTGTTATTCTGACATAGGAATCCATTATTGCAATACCTCCTCCATGTGATACAGAATGGCAATTTGCAAAATAACAACCATCTATTTCCAATTTCCTGAAATTATATTGGTATATCCCTCCCCCATAAATTCTGTCTAAAGAGTTCTTTGTATGAGAAATTTTACAAATTATAAGACTTGATGTGTCATTATCTCCCATACTCCCGGTTGAATCAGCAAACAGGATACCTGCCCATCCTCCTGAAGGATCGTCGTATGTACTCCATCCTGTTGTATCATTAATGGTGAATACAATACTATCCCCGGGGGCCCCTGATGCAATAAGTCTACCTTTCACATTAAGCTGGTAATACCCCTGGAACTCAACATAAGTCCCCGGATCAATGGTAAGTGTAACATCATCAAGCACGGTCAGGTTACCTGTCACCTTTACCGTATCATCCGACCAGGTTGTATTTTCAGTGATCTCCCCCGAGACTTCAATGGTTGTCTGGGCAAAAGAAAAATTTAAAGTGATAAAAGAAAAATGGATTATGGAAGCAAAGCAGGTGAGAATGATGTACTTTTTCATGGCAGATTGTTTACCGTTTGACAATCCCTGAAAACAGTGCACAAATCACTCTTATTATATACAAGTTATATCATTCCCGGATAATAGTCAAATTTTTGTGATGAACTACCTTCTGGAGGGATGAAATACAGGAATTTGTGTGGGAAATTGCAAAGGTGGTAAGGTGTGAAGTTCTCCAG
Organism: Bacteroides sp. SM23_62_1; assembly: GCA_001304505.1. Classification (GTDB taxonomy): domain Bacteria; phylum Bacteroidota; class Bacteroidia; order Bacteroidales; family SM23-62; genus LJUQ01. The sequence goes on along the minus strand of LJUQ01000003.1, from coordinate 29,286 downwards.
AGAAGGTCTGGTTTCCAACCGGACCTTCCGACGAAGGTGAATACTGTTAAGTCCGGTTGTTAACCGGACCATATAACAGGGGTAATTACTGTTAAGTCCGGTTGTTAACCGGACATATTTGTATCATATTAGCCTTATGAACAAATTAACAATTTAACATTCTATTAATCCAACAATGTCTGTAATTACTAGTACAAGAAAAAATCATTTCATTATATTTGTGTGAATGATAAGGTCAGATCGACCTGCCTAACACTGACAGATGAGTAAGATAAAACTGAACGTGCTTGGAATATCCTACAGTCAAACCCAATCAGGAGCTTATGCATTGGTGCTGACTGAGGAAAACGGTGACAGAAGGATTCCCATTATCGTTGGAGGATTTGAAGCCCAGGCCATTGCCATACAACTTGAAGGATTAAAACCCCCGCGTCCACTTACACATGACCTGTTTTTGAATTTTGCCGTTTCATTTAAAATTGACCTTCTTGAAGTTAATATTTATAAACTTGAAGAAGGAGTATTCTATTCAAAGCTTTTGTGTGATGATGGTAAAAATCGTCTGGCTGTTGACGCCAGAACTTCCGATGCCATTGCACTGGCATTGCGTTTTAAATGCCCAATTTTTACAACCGAAGAAATAATGGAAAGGGCAGGGATCGTTCTTGAATTTGGAAAAGAAACCGCAGGAAAAGGATCTGAAAAAGATTCGGGGCCAGTTAAATCACCAACATCTTCCGGTCACGGGAAATCCAGCGAGGAATTTAAGGAGCTATCTGATGAAGAGCTGAAGGAAATGCTGCAAACAGCAATCAATAATGAAGATTATGAACGTGCTTCAATGATACGAGATGAATTAAACAGGCGAAAGACCAGTTAATTCTAAATTCTGAATGAAAAAAATCATTATCGGTTTTCTCCTGATCATTCCTGTTTTATACAATAATCACTCCATAGCTTCCCTGTATTCAGAAACTGCTCTAACTGACAGTAATTCAGTCGTAAATTCCTCTGTTCTTTTTCCAGATAGTCTTAACAAAGGTGTTGCAGATTCGGGCATTATAACCAAACCGAGACCATTCAATGAGACAAATCAGATTATTCCGGCAACCAGCAAATTTCATTTTAACCTGATCAGGATTTTAAGGGGTATTGCCGGGATGATTGTACTGATCTTACTTGCCTGCCTTTTCAGTTCAAATATAAGGGCAGTATCCTGGAAATTAGTTGGTATCGGGCTTGCTATTCAACTGCTGCTTGCTATCTGTATACTATGGATCCCGGCAGTGCAGGTATTCTTTGAATTTGCCGGGAAACTATATATTAAAGTAATTGATTTTACATTTGCAGGAACAGAATTTCTTTTTAAATCAACAGAAACAGGTATAATTGAACCACCTCTTATAAATTTTGTCGTAACAATCCTGCCAACAATAATTTTCTTTTCTGCATTGATGAGTGTTTTATTCTATTTTGGTATTATTCAGGCTGTTGTATACGCTCTGGCATGGGCACTCAGTAAGGCACTTAAATTATCCGGTGCAGAAAGTCTGTCCGTGGCAGGTAATATATTCGTTGGGCAAACAGAATCTCCTCTTATGATTAAAGAGTATCTTGAAAAAATGAATCCTTCAGAAATCATGCTGGTTATGTCAGGTGGCATGGCAACGCTTGCCGGTGGAGTGCTGGCCGTCTACATCAACATCCTTGGGGGAGATGATCCTGTTCAGCGTGTAATCTTCGCCAAACATCTTCTAACAGCATCCGTCATGGCTGCACCCGGAGTTGTAGTTATCTCAAAGATTCTGGTACCACAAACCCAGAATATTGATGAAGGGATTCACATTTCAAAAGACCAGATAGGAAAAAATGTCCTTGATGCTATTACGAACGGGACCTACCAGGGATTAAGATTAGCTGTTAATGTGGCTGCAATGCTATTGGTCTTTCTGGCTTTTATCGCCATGGTTAATTTTATTTTTTTAAAAATTGGTGACTGGACTTCTCTGAATACAGCGATTGAACGGGTTACACATGGACAGTATCATGAATTATCACTGCAATTTATTCTTGGATATATCTTTGCCCCTGTAATCTGGCTTACAGGTATATGTGGTGAAGATATCACCCTGGTTGGCAGATTGTTAGGTGAAAAAATTATATTAACAGAATTTATCAGTTACCTGAGTCTTGCAGACCTGAAATCTGCCGGATCTTTTGCCGAAACCAAATCTGTCATTGTCGCTACCTATATTTTATGTGGATTTGCAAACTTTGCATCCATCGGAATACAGATCGGTGGTATCGGTGCACTTGCACCAGGTCAGAGAGTATTGTTATCCCGTTTCGGACTCAAAGCTTTACTTGCAGGAACACTTGCTTCACTCCTTTCAGCTACCATCATCGGGATGATACTTGGATAATTAGAAATGACTAAAAACAGAAAAGTTTTATGATGAATAACGAAAAAACAGAGAAAGTTGATTGGAATGCATTTACAGTTTTAATTGTTGAGGATGATCTTGCAAATTATAAATTATTAGAAAGTCTTTTCAAGAAAACCAAAATAAATATCCTCTGGGCAAAATCGGGTATTGAGGCAATAAAAACCTGTGAAATATGCAATAAGATCAATATAATTTTAATGGATATCCAGTTACCGGAGATGGATGGTTTTGAAGCATCAAAAATAATTAAAAGCAAACATCCTGATATTCCGGTTATCATCCTTACTGCCAGCGTAGCCGATGGTGAATCCATCCGGGCCGATGATTTCATCTGCGATAGAATCGTATCCAAGCCATTCAATCTGAATCACTTAATTAATACAATCAAAGAACTATTGCCTTTATAATATGGATTATTTGTTAATCTAATCTTATTCCAGTTGTTTCAGTATCTATTATCAGTCAAATAACAATTTAACAATTTAACAATATATTTTATCAAATTGATCCCATTCTGGATATTCATCAGCATCATTTGCCTGATATACCTGTTCCTGATCTTTTCCATCCTGATCGGATGGTTCAGGATTAAAGAATTCAGGGGAACAGATAAACAGCCGGTGCTTTTTTTGTCGGTTGTGATTCCTGTCAGAAATGAAGAAGCCAATATTCACAACCTGCTAAATGATCTTGTATCGCAGGAATATCCAAAAGAAAAATTTGAGGTTTTAATTGTCGATGATCATTCTGATGATGATACTTACAAATTGATCAAGAACTTTAAAAGTGTCCATCAAATCAGGATTTTACAGCTCCCGGATGAAAAATCGGGGAAAAGAGCCGCATTAATAGAAGGAATAACAGAAGCAAAATCTGACCTGGTACTCATTACAGACGGCGATTGCAGGTTGAAAAAATCATGGATATCTGATATGGCAGGATATTATTCATCCAGATCATCCAAACTTATTTTTGGAGCGGTACTTCATCCGGCCAGTAAAAAAATCGGGGACATGATACAAAACCTCGAATTTTTAAGTCTCGTTACCAGCTCGGCCGGATTAGCCGGTGTCAACAGGCCGATATTATGCAACGCCGCAAATATGGGATTCGAAAGGAAACTTTATCTCCAGTTTGCGAATCATGTTCAAACGTTAACAGTTTCCGGTGATGATGTATTTTTTCTTCACTGGGTCAAACAACGATATCCTGATGAAATCCATTTTTTAAAATCAAGGTCTTCATTCGTTGAAACATCATATTCGAAAAGTGCAACAGATTTTTTTAACCAGCGTGTGAGATGGACATCAAAAAGCAGGTATTACAGGGACCCTTCATTAATCATAACTGCTATTGTGGTATTTGTGACTTCTTTCTTATTAATGGTTTTACTGGTCGGGGCTATCTTCAGCAAATTACTTTTACAGGGATTTATGATCGTGTTTATGGTAAAATGTGTTGCTAATTTTATATTTCTTTACACCACAACTTCTTTTTACAAAACAAGGTATCTTCTTAGAATATTTATACCAGTAGAATTATTATATTTTTTCTACATCACCATAACGGGTATTGGGGGAAATCTATTTGCATTCACCTGGAAGGGAAGAAAAAGTAAACCGGTCCTATTGTGATTTAATCTTACAGATTTCTTCTTCTTAACAGAAACCAGGCGAGAGATATAAAAAGGAGAGTGTACCCGGCAGCAAGAAGTATATTTATTAATATTGGCAATTCTTCCTGGAGGATCCCCATCTCACGCAGACTGTAAGTATCAACCGCTGTATTGTCGACCTCCGTGTTACCGGAAAAAATTGAAAGAAACTCCGGCACAGGTGTCAGGTTGGATATGACTTTGACCGGGAAGAATAACCGGATATGTTTTGGAAAAAACAGGCGGATGACAGGTTCAATAACAAACCTGAAGAGGATAAACAATGTAATGGAAAGTCCTGTATTCCTGAAAAGGACAGCAATAAAAAAACCCAATGACATGTATGCTATTGCCTGTAGAAAATAAACGAACAGGATATAGATTTTCTCATAAAATACAGAGAGTGTATAATTGCGGGTGAAAATAAAACCGAAAATCATCGAAAACAAAAAAACCATCAATGTGCCATAAACAGCGGTGATTATGATAACTGCACCTTTCCCGGATAGCAATTGATTGCGGCTTAATCCATCAATAACATGTTGCCGGAAGGTGTGATAAGTATATTCATTTCCAGTAATTACGATGATCATAATAGCAAGTAAAATATTAAACCAGCTTGCAACCCATGGGAAATATTCCCAGACATTCGGGAACTGATAAAGGTTATGTGTGCTGAATCCTGGAACAGTAATATCCAGTTGTGATGTTACCAGGACAACCAGGAAAAAAAGGATCAGATGAAGTAAAATCAGAACCCTGAATACATTATATGAAGCTATTTTTATTAATTCTATTTCAATTATTTTCCTCATATAGTTTATTTTACCAGCTCCAGGAATTGTGATTCAAGGCTTCTTTTTCTTATTTCTAGCCTGGTAAGAACCAAACCTTTGCTGAATGCATAGGAATTGATATCTGACGTGGTATAACCCTTTTTAAGCACAACCAGAAGTTCATCGTTTTGCCTGTTCACCGATTCTGTCAAACCGGAACGTATCAACTCCTCTTCGAGTAAATCCAGATTTTCAGATGATATGATCACCGGATCTTTTGAGACAAGCAGCTCATTCACCTTCCCCTGGGCAATCATTTCTCCATTTTTCAAAATGGCCACATGGGAACAGACCTTTTCAACTTCATCAAGTATATGGCTGGCAAGAATAATTGTCTTATTTTTTTCAGCTTCACCTTTAATAATCTGTCTGATTTCTGCAATACCTTCAGGATCCAGGCTATTGGCTGGTTCATCAAGGACCAGTACTTCAGGATTTCCCAGCAGGACAGATGCTACCGCCAAACGTTGTTTCATGCCCAGTGATAATGTGTCATACCTGGAATTCATTCTTTTTGATAAACCAGTAATATCCAGAACACGAGGGATATCGGTTTCCGGCACATTTTTTATTCTTGCAATTATCATGAGATTTCTTTTCAGGCTCAGGTATGGATAAAAATTAGGTATTTCAATCAGTGAACCGATTTTTTTCCTTATATCATGGGAAGATTTTTCTTCAAACCAGAAGAAATTACCCAGATCCGGCCTTATTACACCAGTGATAATTGCCAGCGTAGTTGTTTTACCACTTCCGTTAGGCCCCAGGATACCGTATACATTACCCTCATGAATGGAAACAGAAAGGTTGCTCACCGCTCTAACATGACCGTAGCTTTTATGCAGATTGATAGTTTGTAAGACTATTTTCAAGGAGTGAATTTCTTATGTTGCTCAGAGGATGAGGTTGAAAAAAATGAAGACCAGTCATTTAATGTCCCATTTCGGACATAAATTTAATTCTGACCAGACGAATATCTTCTTCCGTATATTCATCTTCTCCCAATTCATTTAATGCATCCTGAATGGATTCCGTTTTAGCCTCACGGAAATAATCATATATTTCCTGTTGATGTTCTTCATCCAGAACCTCGTTAATATAGTAATTGATATTCAGTTTTGTTCCACTGTTTACAATGGCTTCAATCTCTTTCAATAATTCATTCATTTCAAGATCCTTTGCTGCAGCAATATCTTCAAGGGAAATTTTTCTGTCTATGCTTTGAATGATATTAACTTTCAGAGTTGATTTATTTACTACTGATTTCACGACCATATCCTGCGGGCGGATAATCTCCTTTTCTTCAACATATGTTTTGATGATGTCGACGAATTCCTTGCCATAACGATGTGCCTTGCCGGCACCAACTCCCTGAATATTTTGCAGTTCTTCGAGGTTTATCGGGTATTGAATTGCCATATCTTCGAGAGAGGGATCCTGAAATATCACAAAGGGTGGAAGGTTTAACTTCTTGGATATTTTCTTTCTGAGATCCTTCAGTATCTGAAACAATTCTTCATCGACCGCACCGGTGCCCCCACCTGGTGCCGCTGCTCCCTGATCATCTGTAATATCAAACTCGTGATCCTGAGTAATCATAAATGAAACAGGATTTTTAAGGAATTCATATCCATTCCTGATAATCTTTAAAAGGCCGTAATTTTCAATATCCTTGGTAATGAATTGTGCAATCAAAGCCTGTCGCAGCAGAGCATTCCAGTACTTTTTATCCTTTTCACTACCAGCTCCAAATATAATTAATTTATGATGTTTATAGGATTTTATTGCGGAATTTATATTCCCTGCTAAAATATTTGCGACATGTTCGGCTTTAAATTTCTCTTTTACTTCCAGAATGGTGTTCAGGGCCAGGATCATATCTTCTTTAGCTTCAACTTTTTCTTTTGGATGCAGGCAATTATCACAATTATCACATGGTTCCTCCATAACCTCTCCAAAGTAATTGAGTAATTGTATAGGACGGCAGACAGATGATTCAGCATATGCAACGGTTTCCAGAAGAAGTTGTTTGCCTATTTCCTGTTCAGCAACCGGTTTACCCTGCATGAATTTTTCCAGTTTCTGAATATCCTGGTAACTATAGAATGCAATACAACGGCCTTCACCCCCATCGCGCCCTGCTCTACCAGTTTCCTGATAATACCCTTCAAGACTTTTGGGTATATCATAATGGATTACAAACCTTACATCAGGCTTATCAATTCCCATCCCAAAAGCAATCGTAGCTACGATAACATCTGCTTCTTCCATCAAAAACTTATCCTGGTTTTGAGTCCTTGTCGCAGAATCCATGCCTGCATGGTAGGGTAATGCCTTTATTCCATTAACCCTGAGTGTCTCAGCCAGTTCTTCAACTTTTTTCCTGCTCAGGCAATATACAATGCCCGATTTCCCCGGATTGTTCAGAATATATTTTATGATCTCTTTCGTCGCATTAACTTTCGGTCTTACTTCATAATAGAGATTATGTCTTCGGAAGGATGATTTAAAAACATTGGCATCCAGCATATCCAGGTTTTTCTGAATATCATGCTGAACCTTGGGTGTTGCTGTAGCTGTTAGAGCGATAATTGGAGCCGCCCCGATTTCATTGATAATCGGTCTAATCCTCCTGTATTCAGGACGAAAATCATGCCCCCATTCAGAGATACAATGGGCTTCGTCAACAGCATAAAAAGATATTCTGATTCTTTTAAGAAAATCTATATTCTCCTGTTTGGTAAGTGATTCCGGGGCAACATACAATAGTTTTGTCACCTGTGCCAGTAAATCAGATTTTACTTTATCTATCTGAAGCTTCGTCAACGATGAATTCATGAAATGTGCGATACCATCCGTCGTACTGAAGCTACGCATAGAATCCACCTGGTTTTTCATCAGGGCAATCAAAGGTGAAATAACAATAGCAGTACCATCCATTAGAAGTGATGGAAGCTGATAACACAAAGATTTGCCACCTCCCGTGGGCATTAAAACAAATGTGTCATTACCTGTAAGAACACTTCTAATGATGACCTCCTGATTCCCCTTGAAGGTGTCAAAACCAAAATATTTCTTCAGGTATCCGGTTAATGAAACATCAACTTCTGTGCTCATCCCAATTATTAATAATAACTTAAAATTCCGTTATACGGTTTTCTGTAAATAAAATTAAATTTAATTGATGATTTCTATCTGCCGCCGGCAAGATTATGTAACACCTTAATTATCAATGTCTTTTAGAAATGTGCCGTATAACTATTTCCTTCATATTAAATTTAAACAAATAATGTTAAAAATCAAAACTGATTTTAACATTTTAACGAAAAAATAACTTATTGAAAAATAAAGTACTGATAGATGAAATGAGATTGGCAGTCTGGAAGTAAATGTGGATACTGCTTACTGAAATTTGAATTATATCAATACATTTGTATTTTCAAAAATCGTGCAAATATATAAAAAATATATATACGACATATTATTGACAATAAATGGTAAATAATTAGTATTTAACACGTTGTGCGAACTGGGCGAAGATATTAATAATGAATTATTTATAGGGTTGTCAGGTAATTATTATTCATTTATATCCTGAAAACAAACCCCACAACAGGTTAGTATTTATTTTGTTCGGAGGGAAGGGCTGGAATATGGCAAGGGAAGGTTCAATATATTTATCAATTTTGTTTTGATTCAATAAAATGGGAAAATAAATTGAGATACAGGAATTGTATGGAATAAATGATATAACGGATTGTGTTATTATTCATATTATCCTGTATCCGGTACAAAATTTCAGAAGATTTGCAACATGGCGAAGAAGGAAAACAATGAAATGTCATTTCTGGAACATCTTGAGGTATTACGATGGCATATTATTAAATCGTTATTAGCTATTCTGGTTGTGGCAATTGTTGCGTTTATATTTAAAGATATTGTCTTTAACACAATTCTGCTTGAGCCAAAAACACCTGAATTTGTCACTAACCGCCTTTTATGTGATTTCGGTAGGATAGTAAATATACCAAGACTATGTATTAATTCACGGCCACTTGAAATTATCAGTATCAAGATGGCAGGACAATTTTCCATGCATATTATGGTCTCACTGGTTGCAGGATTGGTTCTGGCATTTCCATATGTTTTCTTTCAATTCTGGAGGTTTATTGTACCAGCATTATATCCCAAAGAGAAAAAACATGCAAAGGGTGCAGTATTCTTCAGTTCCCTGCTTTTTATACTGGGGATTCTTTTCGGGTATTTTATCATTACCCCTCTGTCAATTCATTTTCTCGGATCATATAGTGTAAGCGACCAGGTAATAAACCAGATCAATTTAATTTCCTATGTATCAACAATGGCTTCGGTTGTTCTTGCAAGCGGGATTGTTTTTGAACTACCTATTCTTGTTTATTTTTTGAGCAAAGTAGGATTGGTCACACCAAAATTTCTCAGGAAATACAGGAAACATTCACTGATACTTATTCTTGCTTTATCTGCTATTATCACACCTCCTGATATTTTCAGCCAGGTTCTGGTTGCATTACCCCTGGTAATTTTGTATGAAGTAGGTATATTTATCTCAAAAAGAATTGAGACCAAGCAAAAAAGACAGGAAGAACTGGATGAGGCAGAATCATGATTAAGATCAGTCATAAAACTTTTCTCTTATGAGGTTGCATACAAAATACCTTGTTAAAAGATACCGGAATAAAACCGTGGTCAAGAGGGTATCAATAGAAGTTGAGCAGGGTGAAATTGTTGGACTCCTCGGACCTAATGGTGCAGGTAAGACAACTACATTTTATATGATTGTTGGTCTTATAGCTCCAAATTCCGGAAAAATATTTATCAATGATGCTGATATCACAAAAGAGCCGGTATATAAAAGAGCACGTATGGGAATCGGGTACCTAGCACAGGAAGCATCTGTTTTCAGAAAACTAAGTGTGGAAGATAACTTATATGCCATCCTGGAAATGTCGGACCTGCCAAAAGAAGAGCAACGTGAAAGGGCCGAGACACTATTAAGAGAATTTGGATTGGAAAAGATCAGGAAAAGTCTGGGAATTCAATTATCAGGTGGTGAAAGAAGAAGAACAGAAATAGCCCGTGCGCTGGCACTGAAACCAAAATTTATACTTCTTGACGAACCTTTTGCAGGTGTTGATCCCATTGCCGTAGAAGATATTCAGGAGATCGTCTCTAACCTGAAAGATAAAAATATTGGTATTTTAATTACCGACCATAATGTCCATGAAACCCTTTCGATCACGGACAGGGCTTATCTGCTTTTTGAAGGAACGATAATGAAATCAGGAACTTCCGATGAACTGGCAAATGATGAACAGGTTCGCAGGGTATACCTCGGACAAAAATTCGAATTGAGATGAGGAATAAATTTTGTGGATCAATTATTCTTTTTTATTTTTGCACACTTTATTTCTAACAGATTAAATGATTGACCGATGTATGCGATTGTGGATATTGCAGGGCAGCAGATGAAGGTTGAAAAAGACCAGAAGATATTTGTGCATCTTCTTGAAGGAGATGCGGGATCACCTGTTCACTTCAACCGTGTTTTGTTGATTGATAATGATAAGGATATTCTCATTGGTAATCCTCTTCTATCAGATGCACTGATCACAGGAAAAATTCTTTCACATGTCAAAGGAGATAAAATAAAAGTATTTAAGAAAAAACGCAGAAAAGGATATCAGGTACTGAAAGGACACCGTCAGTTTTATACGGAGGTCCAGATTGAAGAGATTCTTGAAAAAGGCGGCAGCAAGATCCTGAAAGATATTGAAACAAGAAGCACAGCAAAAAAAACTGTTAAGTCAGAGAAAACAGAAAAACCGGAAAAAACAATTAAACAGGCAACTGATGAAACAAAAGTGACTCCGGTAAAAGAACCTGGTATTGTCTCTGAAGTTAAAGATGTTACTGAAAAACCTGTAAAAGTATCCGGGGAAAAACGGGCTAAAGCAGCTAAAAAACCAACTCCAAAATCAAAAATTTCAACTGCCACTAAATCATCTGAGAATAAGGCGAAAAAAACAGGCACAGAAACATCCGGTAAGCCCAAAACCGTAAAAGCTGCAAAATCCGGAACAAAGAAAACAGCTGCAGCCAAAAAAACTGCTGCGACAAAAAAAACAGGAAAATCAGAAAATAAGAAATCATAAAATCCTATAACCATGGCACATAAAAAAGGAGCTGGAAGTTCCAGAAACGGCAGGGAATCACAAAGTAAAAGGCTTGGTGTAAAACTATTTGGAGGACAGTATGCAAAAGCCGGGAATATACTGGTCAGGCAAAGGGGGACTGTTCATCATCCCGGTTTAAATGTAGGAATGGGAAAGGATCATACATTATTTGCACTTACCGATGGTATTGTAACTTTTAAAAGGAAAGCAAACAAGAAATCATTTGTATCTGTTCTACCCGCTGAAAAATAAATATCTCCTGCACCTGTTTCAATTACCTGTATATCAGCACGTCTGAATATCTCCCGCATCAGATGGTCATGTATATACAACACCTGTGAAATCCCGTATTGGTGCCATCTGACTTATTACATGGACATTTCTATCCGATCATATTATTCATATAATATTTCATAACTAAATATTCCTGCAGATTTTTTATTTTTATTAACTTCCCGAAAAACCTTTCATATGCTAACTGTCTCATTCATCCGAGAAAACAGGGATCTGGTAATAAACCGGCTAAAAATCAAGAATTTTCACGATAGTCAGATAATGGATCAAGTGATCAGAACGGATAACGAACGCAGGACCATTCAGGCCGGCACAGATAAAAAACAGGCAGAGCTGAAGAATTATTCAAAAGAGATTGGAATTCTTATTAAATCAGGGAAACAAAAGGAAGCTGAAACAATAAAAACCCGGATGGCCGGTCTCAAAAAAGAAATTCATGCCTTACAGAAAAAGCATGACGATATTGTGACCATTCTCTACGATTTATTAATCCAGATCCCCAATCTGCCTCATGAATCAGTACCTGCAGGAAAGGGGGAAATGGATAACATACTGATCCGCTCTGGTGGGAAGATCCCGGAACAGACAAAAGATGCCGTCCCTCACTGGGAGTTGATAAAGAAATATGATATCATTGATTTTGATCTTGGAATTAAATTAACCGGAGCAGGATTCCCCGTTTATAAAGGGAAGGGTGCGATATTACAGCGTGCCCTTATCAGTTTTTTCCTGGATGAGAATATCCGGGCTGGTTATAAGGAATTTCTACCTCCGCTGATGGTCAATGAATATTCTGCATTCGGCACAGGACAATTGCCTGACAAGGAGGGTCAGATGTATACCGTCCCATCTGATTCATTCTATCTCATTCCCACGGCAGAGGTGCCTGTAACAAACCTTTTCAGGGATACTATCCTCGCTGCTTCCGATCTTCCCCTGAAATGTACTTCCTATACACCCTGTTTCCGCCGTGAAGCAGGATCGTGGGGAAAAGATGTCAGGGGTCTAAACCGGTTGCATCAGTTCGACAAAGTCGAAATCGTCCAGATCCAGCATCCCGATAAATCATACGAAACCCTCGAAGAGATGGCCGTTCATATCGAAAACCTTATTCACAAACTCGGACTTCCATACCGTATCATGAAACTCTGTGGTGGTGATATAAGCTTTACTTCAGCGATGACGTATGATTTTGAGGTTTATGCTTCCGGACAACAAAAGTGGCTTGAAGTCAGTTCTGTATCAAATTTTGAATCCTATCAGGCTAACAGGCTTAAGCTTAGATTTAAAGATAAAGAAAATGAAAAACCAAGACTGGCACATACGCTGAATGGCAGTGCACTGGCATTACCCAGAATTGTTGCCGCGTTAATTGAAAATAATCAAACTCCCCATGGAATTAAAATTCCTGAAGTTCTTTTGCCCTATGCCGGTTTTGAAATGATTGATTAAAGAATCTTATACCTTTACATGTGCGTGAAATCAAAGTTCAAACGATCAAGCATATAGGTTCCGGGCTGTTCGTCCGAAGCATATGTTTCCTGCTTATTGCGTGCCCGGGACTTTTCCCCTGCTGTCATACACCTCCCCCGGAAAACCAGATCAGAGAAATAGATAGCCTTATTTCCCTGACAATTGATTTGCAGAATAAAATAAGTTCACCTGAAATGCAGATGCTGAGTGATTTCAGCTATGAAATTGAAAATGACTTGACCTTCCTGAATGATTCAAACCAGGGTGTATCTCAACCTTCTTTTATAGTAGAAGAAATTGAACAATACACACACCTCCGGAAGGATATAGAAGAATGTCTAACTGCCTGTAAAAATTACGGTGAGGAGGTTTTCATGATCGAAAATAATCTGAGGGATATACGTACCAGACTGTTGAGAAATAATAATTACGAAGAGCTCGGGGAGTTAATTGAAACCGAAAAAGACCTGCTCAATGACCTGCTTTCAAGGATCCAGTCTAATATAGGTTTTATTGATAAACATATGAAGGATTATTGGCATCTAAAGCCATTGATAGATTCACTTAAGCTGGATCTAATTACTGAATGATGTATATACCTGGGTAATGTATTAATTCATTAGTTTTCAGAATATTGTTATATCGAACTCACATTCAAAAAAGACATTTTAAAGAGCTTTGACAATATCGCAAAATGAATTGAATATAAAATTTAAGGCTTCAGGCGAATGCTGTATGTTTAAAAAAGAAAAATGGATTGATATCAATTAGAATATTTTTAAAAAGCTTTTCGCAGATTTTTGCAGAAAAGAACGCAGATTACGCAGATAATGCATGTTTGACAGTTTAAAATCCATCAAGTCTGCAGTACAAAACACGTAATTTCTGCCTGAGGTCAGTTTTTTTCATCTGATATGACGAACCAGGGTAAAGCTTATATCTACGCGGGGATTGCCATTTTTTTCTGGTCTACTGTAGCTTCTGTGTTTAAAATAGCCCTTAATTATCTGGATTTTGTACAGTTATTGTTCTTTGCTACATGGACTTCCTTCATTGTTTATTTATGTTCAGCAATTATCACGGGTAAAATCAAGCAGATATTTCAATACTCCACCAATGAGATATTTCGTTCGGCATTACTTGGATTTTTCAATCCATTTCTTTATTACCTTGTACTATTCAAAGCATATTCCCTGCTACCTGCCCAGGTTGCCCAGCCATTAAACATGATCTGGCCAATTGTCCTGGTTTTCCTCTCTATACCACTGCTTGGCCAAAAAATTGCCCTGAAGAGTTTTATTGCACTTTTCATAAGCTTTGCAGGGGTTTATCTCATATCTTCCCAGGGTGAGCCTTTCTCACTTAAAATTTCAGAACCATTTGGAGTAATCCTTGCCACGGGCAGCTCGTTCATATGGTCTTTTTACTGGATATACAATGTAAGGGATAAACGGGATGAAATACCAAAATTACTTTTGAATTTCTTCTTTGCTGCAGTTTATATTTCAATCCTTGCTCCCTTTATTACAACGATCACTCTTGCACATCTTAAAGGTGTACTTCTTGCGTTATATGCAGGCATGTTCGAGATGGGATTCACTTTTCTATTCTGGCTTACTGCTTTAAAAATGTCCAAAACTTCAGACAGGATCAGCAACCTTGTGTACCTTGCACCTTTCTTTTCTCTGATCCTTATTCATATATTTGTTGGAGAAATGATTTATCGTACAACTATCCTGGGATTATGCCTGATTATAACAGGAATAATTATCGAGAAAATACGTTAATATGAATATACACTGAAAACAAAAACGATGGAAAACATCCGGAATAGTCGTTTACTGATATTCGTAATTTTGATCCTTTTTTCATTCAGGCTCTTCCATTCCTGTGAAATCAATCCACCTGAGAGTAAGTTAACAAAGCAGGAATTGCTGGATTATATGAAACAGTGGTACCTGTGGTATGATACAATGCCGAATGTTTCAGTAAAAAACTTTACCAGTCAGCAAGAACTTCTGGATACACTTATTTTCGATCAGCTTGATAAATGGAGCTATATACAAAAAACGTCAGATTATAATGATTATAATTCCAGGGGGATATATACAGGACATGGCATTGGATTACGATGGAGTGCAGAGGGTCAACTCAAGGTGGCTTTTATTTTTGATGATTCGGATCTGAATACTGCAGGAGTGGAACGGGGATGGGAGGTAACACAGATCAACGGAACGGCCATCACCCCGGGAACAGTTATCGATACTGCCTTGATAGGCCCGGATGAAGAAGGGATACAGAACACCTTTACCTTTACAACCCCGAGTGCAGGCACCCAGATTATTACTTCCACCAAGAAGTTTATTAATATAAACGCAATTCTCCATTCAGATATCATTGATGTGGCGGGCAAACAAGTCGGATACTTTGTCCTGCAAAATTTTACCAATCCAGCCACTGACGAACTAACCGTTTTATTCAGTGATTTTGATGCGGAAAATATAGATGAACTCGTTGTTGATCTCCGATATAATCCCGGTGGTATTCTTGAAGTATCCCGTTACCTCGGCAATCTGATTGCGGGTGAGATTGCCAACAAGGGAGCCTTCGTAAAATATGTTTATAACGATAAAAAATCTGACCAGAATGTTACCCTGAGGTTCAAACCCGAAGATTATTCCCTTATCCTTACGAGGATTTTTTTCATCACAACAGCATCCACAGCATCTGCAAGCGAAGTATTGATAAATGCACTTCTTCCTTATATGGATGTATATATGATAGGCGATATTACAGGGGGTAAGCCGGTAGGCATGATCGCAAAACAGTATACCGACTATACTCTGGTTCCGGTTACATTTTTTATGTATAACCGGGATAATGAAGGAGAATTTTTCGAAGGATTGCAGCCTGACCAGATGGTGGCAGATGATCTTGATGAAGCGTTCGGAAACAAAGAGGAGGACTGCCTGAAGGAAGTACTTTATTATATAGAAAATGGGACCTTCAGTGGTACCACCAAAACAACTCCCGAACGATACCGCTGGAAATCAGGACACACCGTAGCTTCAGCAATAGGCGCAATATGAAAGAAGGAAAGATCATACTGGGAATTGATCCTGGTACAAATATCATGGGCTATGGATTAATCAGGGACCATAACAGGAATCCGGAACTTCTTGCTCTGGGTGTCATTCATCTTGGAAAGCTTAAAGACCACTATATTAAACTCAGAAAGATTTTTGAACAGACTGTTTTTTTAATTGATCAATATCATCCGGATGAGCTGGCTATTGAGGCTCCCTTTTACGGCAAGAATGTTCAATCTATGTTAAAACTCGGGCGGGCACAGGGAGTGGCAATATCAGCAGCTCTTTCAAGAGATCTTCCGATTTTTGAATATGCGCCCAAGAAAATAAAAATGTCTATTACAGGCGAAGGAAATGCATCTAAAGAACAGGTAGCGTATATACTGGAAAAATTACTTCATATCAAAGATATGCCATCCAATCTTGATGCCACCGATGGTCTTGCTGCCGCAATGTGCCATTATTTTCAAAAAGAGTTGCCGGACACCGGCCCCTCATATACTACCTGGAAAGATTATCTGAAAAAAAATCCCGGCCGGATCATCTAAGGGCTCCCCTTATTTTTTCCGCTATCTCTTCAAATTCATCAGTACTTAACTGTAATTTGGGCCTCGAAAATTCGATATCATATAACGAATTTATGGGGATCAGATGAATATGGGCATGTGGTACTTCCAGTCCGAGAACGGCCACGCCAACCCTCTTGCAATCCATCACACTGTCAATGGCTCTTGCAATTTTTTTCGCAAAAACACTCATTCCTGCAAGAAGATCATCGTCAAGATCAAACAGATAATCAATTTCCTGCTTCGGGATAACCAGTGTATGCCCCTTCTCAAGAGGATTGATATCAAGAAAAGCAAGGTAGTGATCGTTTTCATCAATTTTATAGCAGGGAATTTCACCCTTAACGATCCGGGTAAATATAGATGCCATAATTAAACCGATATATTTAATATTTCCAGTGCCACTTCCCCTGAAGGCACCCTGATCTTGACAACATCACCTGTCTTCTTGCCTAAAAGGCCCTGTGCCACAGGAGTATTAATGGCAATTTTACCATTTTTCAGATCAGCTTCTGATTCAGGAACAATAATGTAATCCATGATAGCATTGGTTTCCTTGTTCCTGATTTTGATTTTGTTTAACAGCCTTACTCTCGAGGAGTCGAGATTGGCATTGTCAATTATTCTTGAATTAGCAACAATATTTTCAAGCTGGGAAATTTTCATCTCCAGCATACCCTGTGCTTCTTTTGCAGCATGATATTCCGAATTTTCCGCAAGATCACCTTTATCTCTTGCATCTGCAATCATCCTGGATATTGCCGGCCGTTCCACATTTAAGAGCTGATCCAGCTCCTTCTTGATTTTCTCCAATCCCTCACGGGTAATATATGATGCATTCCCCATCCTTATTACTTTAGGTCATTAGAAAATAAAAAAGAATCCCGATATTTTAGATAATAAATACCAGAACCCTTTCACGCAGCAAAGATAAAAAAATTTATTTTCTTATAAAAAACTGTATATGAATAATATGAGATACAAAGTTGCGAATTTCAGAATTCTTTTCTGTTTAGAATCTCAGCATAAATAACTGCTCTTTTGAGCTCATCAATATCCTTAAAAAGGTTAAGATCGGGATACTGTTTATCTTCATCCCGGGGCGGTTTTATTTCCTGTTCCTTTGCCTTATCCGGAATTTTTTGTTTTTCCGGCTCAGCCTTACTGGAAGCTTCTTTTTCCATAAAGTACGCTTCCTCTTCATCAACAATCTCTTCTAACGTAACAGACTCAGGAGTTGGAACAGTCTCAGGTTGAAGAAAAAGTTTTTCTAACCTTTCAAAAGGATCACTTATACTTTCTTCCGCACTGCTGCTGGTTACGTCAGGTGATCTTCCCGGTACCTGGCCAGGTATATTTTGTGATCCCTGCCCCGGAATTGTACCCTTTTTCTTGCGCCTGGATAAACCGGTGACTATCAATATTAATATACTGATAACGATATAAAAAATAGTATCAATATCAATTTTCATCTTTTCCTTCTTTTATGCTTCTTTTTCCTGTCAAATAAATCTTTGTAAAATGGTTGTCTGTTGGCCTTGTTGTATCGGTCAGCCTTTTTCTTTGATTGCTTCATCCTTTTCTGCACCTCATTTGTCTGAATTTTATAACGCTGTTTTATGGCATCTTTCCTCCCTCTTTCATATGTTCTATTAGAATTTTCTTCAACCCTTTCAGATTTTTTTATAGCTTTTCTTGCTTTTCTTGTTTGTGAGTAAACTGGAAAAACAGGAATGATGAAAATGAGGAAACCTAAAATAAATCTTTTAATCTGCAATTTATTTAATTTTGTCAGTTTGAAAATCTATATGAAAACAAAGCAATATATTCCAAAATTAGGGCTTTTTTTTCTTATTTTCATAATCCCCGGTGTTGAATCATGTAAGGATAATAATAAAGACTATGTTCCTTATGTGCCAGTTAATCTTGTATTAGACCTTCAAACAGATCTTTCATACCTTGGTGTCGGTGAAACGGCAATAATCACTCCCAATGAGTATGGATTCGGTGTGTTGCATTTCGCTTCGCCAAAATACCCTGAGATAACACTCGGCCAGGAGGTTTATGGAAACGGATTGATTGTATACCGTTTCGACATCAACGAATTTGTAACATACGATATTACGTGCACTTTTAATGCCACTACCGATTATTGTGCACTCGATATGGATGATACCTGGTTGATACCAAAATGCCCGTGTTGCCAGTCTGAATTCAATATTCTGCTTGAAGCATCGCCTGTGTCAGGCCCTGCAGCTCTTCCCCTGAAAGCTTATACAACCTTTATAAGAAATAATCAATTGTACATTAAGAATTAACGTGTTGTGATATTAAAGACGATAATCTTGATAATCAGATTTATATCAGGCCGCACCGCCGGCGCGGCCTGATATAAAAGATAACATTCAATTGCATATATTATTTAATAGCACAACTCGTTAAGAATTAAAGTGAATTTGAATAAAATCCGGTGCTTAGCTGAATGTCCCGGCTGGAAAGCCGGGACATTCAATTCATCATTAGAAGCAGGCGGGTACATTTTCCAGCCGGGATATTCACTTCATCACTGGTAGAAGCAGATTAGAAATCCCCGCCGGTATATAAACAAAGATCCTGATGGTTTACCCTCTCCCCGTAGAATATCCAGGATGTCCGTGATACAGCCCTGATTTAATATCTATAGTGGTCCGGTTTATATGGTCCATCCTGCGATACGCCAATATAATCTGCCTGCTCTTTTGTCAGCCTGGTCAATTTAACACCCAGTTGATCGAGATGAAGGCGTGCCACTTCCTCGTCTAGTTTTTTGGGTAACATGTAAACACCCAGGTCATAATCATTCTGATAGAAGCTTATCTGCGCAAGTGTCTGGTTTGTAAATGAATTGCTCATGACAAAAGAAGCGTGTCCTGTTGCACAACCGAGATTTACCAGTCTGCCTTCTGCAAGAAGAAAAATGGCATGGCCATCCGGGAATATATATTTGTCTACCTGCGGCTTGATATTGATCTTTTTAATGCCGGGATACTTGTCCAGTTTATCTACCTGTATTTCATTATCAAAATGTCCTATGTTACATACAATGGATTGGTCTTTCATGGCGGCCATATGTTCAATAGTAATAACATCCCTATTTCCTGTTGCGGTGACATATATATTACCTTCGGCAAGGGAGTCTTCGATGGTTTTTACTTCAAATCCTTCCATGGCAGCCTGAAGAGCACAAATAGGATCAATTTCTGTAACGATAACCCTTGATCCATAAGCCTTCATCGACCGTGCAGAGCCTTTGCCCACATCTCCATACCCAAGTACCACCACCACTTTCCCCGCTATCATGACATCAGTAGCTCGTTTTATCCCGTCAGCAAGAGACTCTCTGCATCCATACAGATTATCGAATTTTGATTTTGTGACGGAATCATTCACATTGATTGCGGGGAAAAGAAGTTTTTTATTCTCATACATCTGATAAAGCCTGTGTACACCGGTTGTTGTTTCTTCCGATACACCTCTGATATGAGGAGCTATACGGTGCCATTTCTCCGGATCAGCATTCAGTGTCTCCCTGAGTTTCTTCAGTATAACACCTTCTTCCTTATTATCAGGCTTTTTATCCAGGATCGATGGGTTTTCTTCAGCCTCGTATCCTTTATGAACGAGCAATGTGGCATCGCCACCATCATCGACAATGGTGGTTGGACCAAGTCCACCTGGAAATGTAAGTGCCTGTTCGGTACACCACCAGTATTCTTCCAGCGTCTCTCCTTTCCATGCAAAAACAGGAATACCTGCTTTTGCAATTGCTGCCGCAGCATGATCCTGTGTTGAGAAAATATTACAGCTTGCCCATCTTACCTCAGCTCCAAGCTCCTTAAGTGTCTCAATCAACACCGCCGTCTGCACTGTCATATGCAAAGAACCAGTAATCCTCGCACCTTTAAGAGGTTTGGAAGATGTATATTTTTTGCGGATAGTCATCAATCCCGGCATCTCTTTTTCAGCTATTTCAATTTCCTTCCGGCCAAAATCAGCCAGTTCAACATCTTTTACTTTATGGGGCAATGATTCTACCATTGTTTCAGAATTCTTCATAATAATTATTGACTTGATGTGCTTCTTTAAAGACTTATTCCTATACTTATGTACTCACCCCCCTGGCCCCCCTCTCTCGGGAAAGAGGGGGGAATAATAAGGGGGGTGAGTACAAAGTTACTTATAATTCCCATACCGGAATCTTTTTATTCTAGGTATTGCCTTTCCCCGTATCCAGCCTTTTGAAAACTTCCAGAGCAACTTTTTTATCCTTAAGTAGTTGATCACGAAGCATATCAACTGTAGCAAATTTCATTTCATCCCTGATTCTTTCCTCCAGATCAATTCGAACCTGCTGGTTATAAATATCTTTGTCAAAATCAATTATATGCACTTCGATGGTTTTGTGCTCAGGATTATCATTTATAGTTGGCCGAATCCCAATATTCAGCATACCAAAATGCCAGGTATCCCTTATCAGGACTTTCGCAGCATATACCCCATCTTTTGGTAGTAGTTTCAATGGATGTTCCGATCTTATATTTGCCGTTGGAAAACCAATTGATCTTCCAATACGACTCCCTCCAATGACTTTGCCGGATATGAAAAACCGGTGACCGAGTGATTCATTGGCTGTCCTGATGTCACCATTTAACAAGGCATCCCTGATTAGGGAAGAGCTGATAATCTGTTGTCCGTTCCCGTATGATAAAAGTTGCTCGACGGTAAAATGATGTTTACTGGCATGATTCTGCAAGCGCAGAATATCTCCTTCACGATCATTGCCAAAACGATGATTATAACCAACAACCAGGTGCTTAATCCCGATCTTATCCACAAGTATATTTTTGATAAATTCATGGGATAACAACCTGCTGAATTCATGCGTGAAATCAAGGATAACCAGGTGACTTATGTCAAATTCTGACAGTATCTGAATTTTTTCATCAAGGGTAGTAATTAGCCTTGTCAGGGAGGGATCATGATTCAGAACATGTCTTGGATGGGGCCACAGAGTGATGACCACAGATTCGCCTCCTTTCACTTCTGCAATTTCAATCAACCTGTTAATGATATACTTGTGGCCTCTGTGAACACCATCAAAGATCCCAACTGTAACTACCGGATTCCTTGATTTGAAATTTTCAATGTTATAATGTATTTGCACAACTCTCCGAAAACAGAATTGCAAAAATAATAAAAATTGATCTGTCTCAGCTGAATAAGAAATAACTGGTATTTTTAGCCAGGTCATGGTGAGAAAGTCTGATTCCCGTTCTCAGCATCAATTGATTTCAGCTTCAGCTGACGGGAAAAAATAAGGCTATGGCTGAGGCTAAAACTAAGGAAGTTAGGATCTGCTGTGAGAAAGGAAATAAAAGAAGGCTAAGCATAATCAACAGAAATTGTTTAAATTTCATGCAGATTAGATATTCTTATACTCTGGAATATTTTTCAGATTATCACTGATGTTTGAATTCTGAACATTATTCAAGCACCGGATTTTATGAAATTGAATATTGTCCGTAATGATCCATGGCTGGAACCTTTTTCAAGACGAATTTCGGATCGTCATGAGAGGGCAATGCACAAAGAATCAGAACTCGTTGGAAAAGCAACAAGTTTAAAAGACTTTGCATCAGGACATTTATTTTTTGGGATGCACAGGGAGACTGATGGCTGGATCTTCAGAGAATGGGCACCGAATGCTGAAAAAATATATCTGATAGGGGAATTCAACAATTGGGATGAAACTCCAGATTACATGATGGAAAAGAAAGGTTATGGAAACTGGGAAATCAAACTTCCCCTGGATAAATTAAAGCATGGTAATCTTTATCGTTTATCTGTTCACTGGAAAGGAGATCAGGGCAACCGAATTCCAGCCTGGGCGAACCGTGTCGTTCAGGACAGGGATACATTGATGTTCAATGCACAGGTCTGGGCACCTGAAAAATCCTATACCAGGAAGAAAGACTGGATCAATATGTCGGCCCGTCCTCCCATAATCTATGAAACTCACATTGGTATGGCCTCTGAAGAATGCAGGGTGGCTACTTTTAATGAATTCAGACAGAATGTTCTTCCACGTATTATTAAAGGAGGTTATAATACCATTCAATTGATGGCTGTTCAGGAACATCCCTATTATGGATCTTTTGGCTATCATGTATCCAGTTTTTTCGCTCCCTCATCACGCTTTGGTACACCCGATGAATTGAAGGAACTTATCGATGCAGCACATCAGGAAGGAATAGCGGTGATCATGGATCTCGTTCATTCACATTCGGTAAAAAATGAAGTCGAGGGACTGGCCAGGTTTGATGGAACGCCCTACCAGTACTTTCATGATGGACCCCGCAGGGATCATATTGCATGGGATTCTCTCTGCTTTAATTACGGGAAGAACGAGGTTCTTCATTTCCTGCTCTCAAATTGCAGATATTGGCTGGAAGAATTCAGATTTGATGGCTTTCGCTTCGACGGGGTTACCAGCATGCTTTATCTTGATCACGGACTTTCAAGAGACTTTACCAGCTACGAAATGTATTTCGATGGTCAGCAGGACGAAGATGCCATTCAATATCTTATGCTGGCAAACAGGCTGATCAAACAGGTAAATCCGGGATCCATTACCATTGCTGAAGAAATGAGCGGGATGCCCGGGCTGGCAACTTCTTTTGACGACGGTGGTATAGGTTTTGACTACCGCCTGGCAATGGGTACACCTGATTATTGGATAAAAATTATCAAAGAACGGCAGGATGAATCATGGGATATTTCAGAATTATACTATGAACTGACCCGTAAAAGGGATGATGAAAAAACTATTTCATACGCAGAATCTCACGACCAGGCCCTTGTTGGAGATAAAACAATTATCTTCCGCCTGATGGATAAGGAAATGTATGATTATATGAACCTGTCAAGTACAAATCTGATCATTGACAGGGGTATTTCTCTGCACAAAATGATCAGGTTAATTACGATTGCCACATCGGGAGGTGGATACCTCAATTTTATGGGAAATGAATTCGGACATCCTGAATGGATAGACTTTCCGAGAGAAGGAAATAACTGGTCATATCATTATGCCCGCCGGCAATGGAACCTTATTGACCATCCCGATCTGAGATATAAATTCCTTGGAGCTTTTGACAGGGAGATGATTTCATTGATTACAAAAGAAAATATTCTTCATGAACAGTGGCCACGTCTGATTACTGCTAACCAGGGAGACCAGGTACTGTTTTTTGAACGCGGTCTGTTGATTTTTGCGTTTAATTTTAATCCGCAAAAGTCGTTCACAGATTATGGTTTTGCTGTCGAACCCGGCAAGTATCAAATTGTTCTGAACACGGATGCAGGTGAATTTGGTGGACAGGGACTGGTTGACACTTCAATGATTTTTTATTCCTTTCCTGATTACTCCACGGCACCAAGACATATGATCAAGGTTTATCTTCCTGCCAGATCAGCATTGGTTTTTAAAAGAATTGTTACCAGGAGGGTATATGGTAATTAATTTTTGAAAAAACTTTATTAAATATTCAAACGCATTGTACCATTACGGCGATATTATTATTAAAAGTGTTGTGTTGTTATAGACGATCATATTGTTAATCAGATTTATATCAGGCCGCGCCGGCGGCACGGCCTGATATAAAATATAATATTCATTATCATGCATTATTTAACCGCACAACGCGTTATTATTAATTAAATTTACATGAGACAGCGCCGGCGGCCCTGCTTTTTATGGAAGTTTTATCTTCAACAATTTACATTATCCAATAGCATAAAACGTTAAATATTCAAATTATTCTATACCCATTTTACAAGTGCGAAATCCTGTCTGTGAGGCAAGTCTTTATGTTTCGGAAATATCCTGATCCCGTACTCAAATACACCTGGTTTAACAGGAGTGATAGCCCCGGAATATAAAGCCGTTCCATTAATTATACTCTGCATCTTGAGTTCAATCGAGCAGGTTTGTTTTATACATTGATCACCCGGTCCAAAGTTCCTGATTACTACTTCAACACCTATTTCATCTGGTGATAATCCATTAAGATCAATGGTCACTTCTGCATTATATGCATTCCCAAGTGTCACAGATGTTCTTGAAATATCAGGATGTTGAAAAGATAAAATCATAATATTATTCCATGCATGTGTAATCTGTTTCTTCCACTTCGTTATTTCCGTTGCAAGCTGATAGTCATTTGCACGCATCTTAACGGATCGCTCAAATAATTTTAGATAGTATTTCTGTTCGTAATCCATCAGCATTCTGTTCATGGTAAAATTCGGTGCTATTTCAGCAATTGATTTTTTAATAAATTGGATCCATCTTTCAGGAATTCCATCATCATTCCTTGTATAGAATGCCGGTGCTATTTCATCTTCCAGAAGTGTATAAATTGTTTCAGCATCAAGTTCATCCTGATAATCCTGGCTATCGTAGGTTCTTTCTTCAGGAATGGCCCATCCTGCGCCTTCGACATAGCCTTCTGCCCACCAGCCGTCAAGAACGCTGAAATGTAATCCCCCATTCATAATTACCTTCTGACCACTTGTTCCGGAGGCTTCCAGTGGACGGGTAGGTGTATTCAGCCAGATATCCATTCCCTGAACCAGTTTTTGTGCCAGGCTGATATCATAATTCTGCAAAAAGATAATTCTGCCAGTGAATTCCGGTCTTTTCGACATTTCAACAACCATCCGGATAAGATCCTGTCCCGCCTTATCTCTCGGATGAGCTTTGCCGGCAAAAACAAATTGTACCGGTCTGTCAGAATGATTAACAATGGATGCCAGT
Organism: Bacteroides sp. SM23_62_1; assembly: GCA_001304505.1. Classification (GTDB taxonomy): domain Bacteria; phylum Bacteroidota; class Bacteroidia; order Bacteroidales; family SM23-62; genus LJUQ01. Next base: position 3,858 of record LJUQ01000003.1, on the reverse strand, counting down.
CTTTCAGGATCACGAAATAGTAGATATGCTCTTTTATAGGTTGCAAAACGCCTGGCAAAACCTATAGTCAGAATATCGCCCCTGAATTTTTCTTCAGCTTCCATTATGATTCTCGGATTCTCCAGTCTCTTAACCATGGCATTTTTAAGGCTGCTCTTGATAAACCCGATAAGTTTTTCCCGTTGCTGATTTCGTAAATCCCAGATATACTGGTCAGGAACCTTGTATATTTTTCCCCAGGTATCCTTTTCATATTGCTTCATAATAAATTCTTCATCGAGTCGTGCAGTATACAGATCAATCCATCCCCTGGCCATCCAGGTAGGTACATGAACACCATTTGTTACATAACCGATATACAACTCATCTGCTGTATAGCCTTTCCAGATATCAGAAAACATCTTCTGGGCGACTGTTCCATGAAGTCGGCTAACTCCATTGACTTCCTGTGAAAGATTGATGGCCAGATAACTCATGGAGAACCGTTCATTTTTATCGTCGGGATTTAATTTCCCCAGTTGTATCATATGGTTCCATGTAATCCCGAGCCGGTCAGGATAATGTGCCAGATAAGTCCTGACCAGGCCTTCATCAAAGGTATCATGGCCGGCAGGCACAGGCGTATGTGTGGTAAAAAGGGTAGATGCACGGACAACCTCCAGGGCTTCCTGGAATTTCAAATTATTTTTCTGAATGATCTCCCTTAATCTTTCCAGTCCGATAAATGCCGAATGACCTTCATTGCTGTGATAAAGATCAGGAATGATGTTCAATACATGAAGTGCCCTGATGCCTCCCACTCCGAGGAGCAACTCCTGTTTGAAACGGTTATCATCATCCCCGCCATAAAGAAAATGGGTAATCGTCCTGTCCTGTTCGATATTTTCTTCAAAATCAGTATCCAGGAGATACAGCTCAATACGTCCAACATTAACTTTCCATATCCTGGCAAGCAGGTTTCTTCCCGGGAGTTTTATTGTAATAGTCTTCCACTTACCTTTTGTATTCCTCACAGGCTGAGCAGGAGTACTTGAGAAGTCCTGGGGATCATCGGACACGATCTGCTCCCCACTGGCCGATACTACCTGTGTGAAGTAGCCATACTTATACAATAATCCAATTCCTACCAAATCACGGTTTGAATCACTTGCCTCTTTCAGATAATCTCCTGCCAACACACCCAGCCCCCCTGAATAGATACGCAGAGAATCATGAAGACCAAACTCCATACTAAAATATGCGATTTTGGGTCTTTCTTTTTTTTCTCCTGCAGCCATGTAAGCATGGAACTCTGAGGTGATACGATCCAGTCTTTTCAGAAATTCGCGATCCTTCTCGAGCTTTTGTAATTGAGCCAGTGGAATCTTTTGAAGAAATATTATCGGATTCCTGTTGGATTCTTCCCACAAATCCTCATCAATTGAACTGAAAAGCTCCATGGCATTGTGATTCCAAGACCACCAGAGATTTCTGGATAAATCCTCCAGGGCTTTAAGCTTTTCAGGTATATTTTCTTCGACAACAAATGTTTTCCATTCAGGCTTACTGGAAATGACCTGAGCTGTTGCCACCTCAGGCTTGCCGGTATCGAAATAGAGATTCGTGCGGTGTTTTGAAATATAAAGAGCAGTGTCATAAGCTATCTTGTAATATTCTATGAAATTGGTCCACAATGCCATTCTTGAAATATCATATGCAGATTGGCGTGCTTTCTCTGTCTGATCAGGTGATAACCTGCTATAGTCCAGAAGTGACTTCATGATGAAAGTAGCCGCTGTATCAAAGTTCTGATCATCCCTTTCAATAATAGTTATGCCATTTTCAGGTTTCTGATAATTCTTCCTGACCCATAGACCAAATCCTGCAAGTGAAGTAGTGATTGTAGGTATGTGGAATGCCAGGCTTTCAAGCGGTGTATAACCCCAGGGTTCATAATACGAAGGAAATACTGTAATATCCATGCCAATAAGGAGATCATAATATGATTTATTGAAGATCCCATCACTACCCTGAAGATAAGATGGTACAAAGATTACTTTGACTTTCGTCGATAGACTATTGTCCAGTCCCTGTTTGATGATCCCCTTAATGATTGGATCATTTTCAGGATTATGAAGGTAATGTGTCTGGCATGAGGCGTTAGCATCAAGAAGATTCCCCGATTCGAGGGCTTCAAGGAGGTCTTTTCGTGGTCCATAATGATGTGCAGGGATCCAGATATATGCAATTATTTCACGTGTGAGATCCTGAGTATTGAGTTCTCCAAGTGCATCAATAAACACATCCAGGCCTTTGTTTCTGAATTCATATCTCCCACTAGTAGCAACCATTAAAGGTTCATTTTTTAACCTGTATCCAAGGATTGTCTCACTGACATTCCGTAATAATTCCCTGGCTTCCTGGCTTTTGCGGATAAAATCATCACCCTGAGGCACAAATGAATCATCGAAACCGTTCGGTGTGATAATATCCACCTCCTTTTTCAGAAACTGTGTACACTCTCTGGCCGTAATCTCACTGACGGTGGTAAAAGCATCTGCGTTCTGGGCGGCAAGCTTCTCAAGTGATTGCTTTGAAACGACATTGAAATCATTCGACTTTACATCACCATCATACTGATCGAGGCGACTGTAAAGAGGAAGCTGGTTTCCTGCAATCGATCGCCCAATCACTGTTGCATGTGTTGTAAATACAGTCGCTACCTGTGGTACATATTCCTTCAGATATAATAAACCGGCCCCTGTCATCCATTCGTGAAAATGGGCAACAATGCTCGTCCTGGGATTCAGATTAAAGTTGATGAAGCTATTTATGACATTACCCGCTGCATAACCAAACAATGCCGGTTCGATGTAATCCCACTGACCGGAAATGGAATCCAGCTTGAAGCTTTCCCATAACTTGCTGAATATTTCATCCTTCCTGGATATATATGTGGTGAAATCCAAAAGGATTGCAACAGGTCTGCTACTTATCTTCCAGCGTCCTATTCTGATTCTGATCCCCTCTTCAAGGGCTTTTCTCTTCCACTCCCTGTAAAGATTTGTATCTTCCTCAAATTCCGGATTTGCCTCAGAATCCCTCCAGACATCAGGACCGATCAGGATATGTCTGTCGTCAAGATCAGCCCTCAGGGTCTTTGCTTTTGTCGACAACACTGTATGGATACCTCCCACTTTATTGCATACCTCCCAGCTGACTTCAAAAAGATAGTCAGGAACCAGCTTATTTCTTTCCATGTTTCGTGTAAATTTTAAGCTCCAAAAATAAGATTTCAGGAATTACTTTTTATTCTTTATCCCTGTTGATTTTTTTACTCTTTCTTTGCCTGCAGTATCACCAGTATTTAATGTCGATATCCTTGTTTTTCGGGGCTTTTCTGTTTTTTCAGGATGCGCAATCCTTAAAGGTTTGGTGGATTGGACTGGTTTTTTACTAACCTTTTTCTTAACTGAAGAAACCGATGGTTTATGACTTTTTTTAGGTTTTAAGGATATTTTATTTAATTCTTCTGCCGAAGCAACAGACACATCCGAAGATAATCGTTCAAGTTCAGCTGAATATTTTTCAATCAATTTGTCTTTTTCCTTTATGATACTTGTAAGATTGGCAATCTCCTGCTCAATATCGGATTCGGGAACAGCTGTATTAACCCTGATGGCAAAATCACTCAGAATATTCATATAATTAATGAATGCATCATATGGGGATGCATATGGATTGAAATATGAATGAACAGCTCCATCTGAGAAGAACTTTGTACACATATAATAAAAGTGATCACTCACCTGAAGGTAATTCCAGTCTTTTTCAAGTAAAGGATCATTTGCTTTGTTAACTTTTGAAGACAGCTCATAC
>LJUQ01000066.1 GCA_001304505.1 Bacteroides sp. SM23_62_1 | reverse complement strand
GATTTGAATTATAGGATGAAATGTTCTGGCCGTGTTATTAAATTAGTAATAAGTTCACATCTAGTTATTACCTTTGAGCCGAATAGAATTGACATAGACCATCCATGAAAGACATCCGGAGCCTTTCCCTGCCTGAAATAGAAAAATACTTCACCGATATTGGTGAATCCAAATACCGTGCTGCACAGGTTTATGAATGGCTATGGGAAAAAAAAGTCACTGATATTGATCTGATGACTTCCTTGCCACTGAGCCTGCGTGAAAGATTGAAAAATGATTTTGCACTGCCTCACCTCAAAACAGAGATCATTCAACAGGGAAGTGATGGCACAAGCAAAATCGGCTTTCGAAGTCCCGACAATCATATTATAGAAGGAGTGTTAATTCCATCAGGCAGCCGGATGACAGCATGTATTTCACCACAGGCAGGCTGTGCTCTTAATTGTTCATTTTGTGCTACCGGGAAGTTAGGATTCAAGCGTGATCTTACACCCCTGGAGATATTTGACCAGGTTACCGGATTAGAAAAGCTGGCCCGGGAAATGTCCGTTAAAAGACTGAGTAATATTGTCCTGATGGGTATGGGAGAACCATTGTTGAATTATGACAATGTCTGCCATGCAGTTAAGATGATCTCTTCGGGCAAAGGTATAGGATATTCGCCCAGAAGGATTATCATATCCACAGCTGGAATTACCAAAAACATCAGGAGAATCGCAGATGACAGGTTGCCTGTAAGCCTTGCAATTTCTTTACATACAGCCAACAATAAAAAGCGTGAACTCATTATGCCCGTAACAAAATCGAATCCCGTTACAGAGATCGCTGATGCAATAAAATATTACCATCAAAAAACCGGTTCCAGGATCAGCTATGAATACCTTTTACTTCGTGATTTTAACGATACATTAAGTGATGCCAGGGAACTGGCGCATTTTTGCAGGATCTCACCCTGTAAAATCAACCTTATTGAATATAACGAGGTAGAGGGTAGTCCGTTTAAAAGAAGTGCTCCCGAAAAAACCTATGAGTTCATGAAATTTCTGCAATCCAGGAATCTTGTGGTAAATTTACGAAAAAGCCGGGGAGCGGATATTGATGCAGCGTGCGGACAGCTCGCCGGAAAACACAAAACGGTCTGAGTCCGGTTTGTGTTTTCGGTTTTTGGTTTTCGGTTTAAGGTTCCCGTTTTAGTGTGAGTTTATTGTAATGTGAGTATTACAGGGTAGGGTGTTTTAGAAGAATTATAACCCAGGGCTTTATACATGGGTTAGAATCGGATCAATAAACATTATCCTCAAATATGAATTTCATCCCTTACAATATGATTATATGGGAAATAATATCAAATTGAAAATTAAGCCCCTCATGGAAGTCCACTGGCCCCGGATCAGTGAAATATACCAAAAAGGCATTGAGACCGGGCTGGCTACATTTGAGACCGTGGTCCCCGGCTGGGAAGTATGGAATAAATCACATATCATGTGTTGCCGGTTCGTAACAATTTTAGATAAGGAAGTGACCGGTTGGGTAGCTCTCTCGGCGGTTTCAGACCGGTGCTGCTATGGCGGTGTGGCCGAGGTTAGCGTATATGTTGATCCGGCCCACCAGGGCAGTGGAACCGGATCGGCACTTCTTGCTGAAGCGATCCATGAATCGGAGAAGCATGGCATATGGACATTGCAGGCCGGTATCTTCAGCGAAAATATTCCGAGCATCAAACTGCACCAAAAACATGGATTCCGGATTGTCGGGGTAAGAGAAAAACTGGGTAAACTGGATAATACCTGGAAAGATGTTGTGTTGATGGAAAGAAGGAGTAAAAGAGTGGGGATAGAGTGAAGAAGGTTAAGGCTGAAGCTAAGGAAAAGTGTTTAGTTCTGAGTGCTGAGTGTTGAGTTTTGCCGGTTGCCAACCGGCAATAAATAGTGGATGGTGATCAGAGTTAACCCCGGTTGTTAACCGGGGACAACAATCACCGATTACGAACTGTTTTTATTCATACCATATTCTCTCTCGTTCTTTACCAGGAACCAGCAACTATTTTACCCATACTCTTCACTCACACCCACCGGGAACCTGGAACCAGGAACCATTTTCCCAAACCCACCGGGAACTGGGAACCGAGAATCCCGAATTTCTGTAAATCTTTGATTTGCTTAGAAATTCGAGGATCCTCGAAATGGTAACTGAATCAAAGATTCCGACCCTCTCGGGATCAGGAACCAAATTACCCATACCCATCACCCACACCTACCTGAAACTTTGAACCAGGAACCGAGAACTGTTTGGCCGGCTGAACCGGGCAAATTCACCCTTCCTCCCTTATCCTGACAATCCTGTAAAGATCCCCTAAACTTAATATTCTTACAACAAATGCACTTAAAACAGACAGCACAATCACTAAAATAGCACCCATAAACCAGCTTTTAATATATTCTGCTGTAAACCAGCCCAGTATAAAAACAGTTGCAGAAAAAGCACCAAACCTGTAAAGCTGTTCCCACTTTAGCCTGAACCGGAATTTTAAAAAAGCAACCAGCACCTGTGCAACGGCCATAAAAGTCTGGGTAATCAGGCTGGATAAAGCCGCTCCAAAAGCCTGATGACGGGGAATAAAAAGTATATTCAGCAAAATATTGATGACCAGTGCACTCGAAGCAAGAATATTGAGTTCTTTCAGGTTCCCGTTTGCAGTAAGGAGGGTACCAAAAATATATGTCGTTGAAATAGATATAAATCCCAGCATTAACAGCGGAAAGATACTGGCAGAATATTGAATATGTTCGTGATACATCCATTCGATAATTTCTCCCGGAAAGAAACAGGCTAAAACAGCAAGTGTCACTGCAGGGATGAATATCAGGCTGAATGATAACAGTACCATCTCATTAACCTGCTGTTTTTGTCTAATCATACGCGAAAAAATAGGTAACAGCAATCCGGCAAAAAGGAAAGCAAACATCGCGGCGGCATCAAGAATACGAAATGACTGTGCATAAATCCCTGCCTGCATTTTTCCGTCAGTGAGTAACCGCTCAAGCATAACAGAATCGATCCTGTTATAAAATGACATCAGCAGGATCAGCAATGCAAACGGGTAACTTTGCCTGAGTATCCTTTTAAAATACTGAAAATCCAAAACCGGTTTTAGAAATATTGATTTTGACCATACAACCATAAATGCAACAATAACTGCCACCAGATAGGCCACGGTCTGGGAATAAACAAACCATTCAATTCTGAAGGGTCTGTCCGTAATGTTACCCCATAAAAGCATTCCGCATATGATAATCACAAGTGTCCTGTCCAGCACAGATATCAGGCTGTCGGTCCTGAAATAATGTAGCCCGCTGATATTGGACCTGAGATATAACAGGAAAGATGCAAGAAACTGGTTGATAACCAGGAATATAAGCATAATAAACTGTTCCGCAGTATACCCGATTATCAGTCCACCTCCGAAACAAACGCCTGCATACAACAGGGCTAGCAAAAATTTTAATACAACAATATTGGAGAAATATTCACCCAGGAGACCTGGTTCCCTGGCAATGGCCCGGTTATTAAAATTTGTAATACCTATATCCAGGATGATATTCAATAAAAGGGAAAAACTGAAGAGTGAAAAGTAAAATCCATATTGATCCGCACCTACCACGTTCTGTACAGTCCTGTCAATTCCAAATATCCAGAATGGTTTGACAAGCAGGTTAAGGAAGATAACCAGGGCAAGATTGGTGATAAATTTCCTCTTCAATATTAAAATATATTTTGGTCACAAAGGTCCACAGAGATTAAGGAGAACCACGGAGAATGATCTCTGTAGACCTCTGAATATCTCTGTGGTTCTCCGTGACCAAATAATTTATGTACTCAGAAATGTGAAGATACTAAAGTAAATAATTGTTAATAAAATGTTCTGAAAATAATTCTCATTTGCTTGGTAATAACTCATAAATGTAATAAGTTCATTCCTAATTATTTAGGATAACGTTTTGACCTTGTTTTTAGTATGAGGATCGCAGTAAATACACGGCTGTTGCTGCCCGGGAAACTTGATGGTATCGGCTGGTTTACATACGAAACGCTTAAAAGGATCACCCGAAATCATCCGGAACAAGAATTCATTTTCCTGTTTGACAGGCCCTGGCACCAGGAATTTATTTTCTCAGATAATATCAGGCCGGTATACATATCACCTCCCACACGGCACCCCATATTATGGTATACATGGTTTGAATATTCTGTTCCTTCAGCTTTGATAAAATACCAGGCCGATGTTTTTCTAAGCCCTGATGGTTACCTTTCGCTCAAAGCTGAAGCCCCTTCTCTTGCAGTCATTCATGATATCAATTTCCATCACCGCCCGGAAGATCTTCCCTACGCTTCAAGGATTTATTACCGTCGCTTTTTCCCACTCTATGCCCAAAAAGCTGACATCATTGTCACTGTCTCAGAATATTCAAAACAGGATATATGCAGCAGTTATAACATCCCTGTTGAAAAAGTTAATGTCATTTACAATGGTGCCAATCCCATATACAGTCCTTTGTCCCAGGAAGAGATCCTGAAAATCCGCGAAGAACTTACCGGCAGAATACCCTATTTTGTTTTTGTTGGAACCCTTCATCCAAGGAAAAATATACCACGTCTGCTTCTGGCATTTGACCGGTTCAGGCAAAATATCAGTGAAAATTTCAAAATGGTTATTGTTGGTGAAAAAACATTCTTAACCGGCGATATTGAAAAGGCATTGAGCCAGATGAATTACAATGAGGATGTGATATTTACAGGCAGGCTCGATCCGGAAAAGCTCCGAATGGTGATGGGCGGGGCTGTTGCATTAACCTTCCTGCCCCTGTTTGAAGGATTTGGTATACCTATAGTGGAAGCAATGTATTGTGATACACCGGTCCTTGCATCCAACGTTACTTCCTTACCAGAAGTAGCGGGTGATGCAGCGCTCTATGCCGATCCTTATAATATTAATGCTATTGCCGGAAAGATGCTTGAGATCGTTAAAAATGATAATCTGAGAAAAGAACTGATTGAAAAAGGGAAAATACAAAGGCAGAAATACAGCTGGGATAAGACGGCCGGAGGATTATGGCAGAATGTTGAACGAATTATGTAAAAGAAGGCTGAGGCTCCTGCCTACTTAAACTAAGGCAGGCAAGGAGGCTAGCCCCGATATAGTGCAAAGTTAAGTCCGGTTTTTAACCGGACACATTCAATACCGTCAAATGTTATTGATAAGGGGTTGTGTCACAACTACTGTTTCATTTAATAATGGTAAAAATCATGTAAAATGTGGTTCCTAATTTCACCCCATCCCCTATCCCCTTCCCCTGAAGTGGGAAGGGGAGCAGGTACTTTCTCCTCCTGACCTCCCCTATTTAGGGGGAGGTGTGCCTGCCTGCCGTAACGTCAGTGCAGGCAGGGAGGGGAGTGAAATGTTACCTATTTATGGAAGTTATGACACACCCCCACATTCAGGTCATATGTTAAAAAAACACTATCGCGGAGGAATCCTTGAGGCTGGCTGTGATGAATCGGGAAGGGGCTGCCTGGCAGGGCCTGTATTTGCTGCTGCTGTTATCTTCCCACCAGATTTTTACCACCCTTTGATTAAGGATTCCAAACAACTTTCAGCAAGAGAGAGAGATGACTTACGTAAAATTATTGAAGAAAATGCCATTTCCTTTGCTGTTGGCATGGCCTGTAATGAAGAAATCGATGATCTGAATATCCTGAATGCATCCATCCTTGCAATGCACAGAGCACTTGATAAACTTATACCCACGCCCGAACAAATAATCGTAGATGGAAATTATTTTGCACCCTATTTTGAGATACCTCACCGGACAATCATCAAGGGTGATTCCATTTACCAGTCTATCGCAGCAGCTTCAATCATTGCCAAAACATATCGGGATGATTATATGATCAATCTGAATAAATCATTCCCCGAATATGGTTGGGCACAAAACAAGGGATACCCAACAAAAAAACATCGTGAAGCTCTAGTGAGCTTTGGTATCAGTCCCCTTCACCGTAAAAGTTTTACGCTCCTGCCTTTACAATATCAGTTAAATCTTATATAATACATACTTTTTACATACGATTTTATTCGCATATTGAGCAGGTTACTGTTAGAAATTTGTTAATTCTTTGGAGCCTCTTAAACGGTTAATCTGCATCATTTTACCTATTTTTGACTAGATATGAAGCGTTGGCTTTTTATATCAAGGAAATAATAATTGTCAGCTGTGTGTTTCCATTTATCTTTTGTATCAGGAATTACTGAAAATAAATTTAATTATCTCACATAATTAGGGCTGAATTGAAATTAATCAGCTTTCTGATAAACCAATCACATTCAGGTGAACAGAAAAAAAAAGAAAGACATAAATCTTAAGCGTGTCAATCGTCAGGAACTTTTATTCAACAACAGGGAAAAAAGAGTGATTGATGAATACTGTAAGAAGCATAAGATTCGAAATAAGTCCAAATTCATGAGGGAATCCATTATTGCAACAATCCTTCAGGATTATCCTACTCTATTCGAATCGGAAAGTGAAAATACTCTTTTTTCAATCAGATAGACAATTTAAATCCACTATTCCCTGATGATATCCTAACACCTGTCAAAAACAGTTTGATTTTTCGCTGATTTGATTTATTTTTATTAGCCCGCATTTTTAGGTAACTAACAACACCAATTATGGGATTCCTTGTTGAAGAAACAAAGATCACACCTTTCGTCAGCATTGAGGAAGGTAAAATCACGATGAAGGGACGATCTATTCCGGAAGATTCGTTCGAATTTTACGATCCTGTCCTGAGAGCATGTCAGGATTATGTTCTTAATCCTCCTCCCAATACTGAGATCATCATTCATCTTGATTATGTTAACAGCGGTTCAAAAAAATTCCTTACTAATATTCTGACCGTTTTTGAGGGAAGTTATCTCCAGGGTAACAATTATTCAATAAAATGGTATTATGATGTGGATGATGAATCCATTCATGATCTTGGTAATGACCTTAAGGGAATTATCAAAATCCCAATCCAGGTTATTCTTTGCGATGATTAACCTGACCAGGCAAAAATTAATTCTAATGACTGCAGTGTATTGTTAAAAAATTCAGGTTGTTATTAATTTGATCAATGATATCAGCCCCCTTTATTAATTAAATACCTTTCTGTTTAGTCAATTATTTTTATCTTCAAAAAAATTACTTGTAACAAATTTACAAGTAACTATTTCCTTTTAATAACGTTTAAATTAACTATATAGAAGAATAAAATAACATTCATTCAGATGATGGTTACTTAAACTGGACTTGAAATATTGAATGGACAGGAAGAATCGTTGATTTTATTTTTCCACAACTTCATCAAATTTTTCAAATTGTGTCAAAATCACGTGTTAATAAAGATATTTCCGAGGAGCGTAACAGGATTCTTACCCGGAGGATCCATTTTGAAAAAGCAGTCTTTTCAATTTCTTCTCTTTTTATCCGGGACTATAATCTGGACGACTCTATCAATCAAGCCCTGGGAATAATTGGAAAACTTACTTCCGCCGATCGTGTTTATCTATGCAGATTGCATCACAGGGCAAAGATATTTCATGTAACACATGAGTGGGTCAATCCTGATACAGGGCCATTTAACAATATGACTCAAAGCCTGGCAACAACAGAGATAGGATGGCTGGCAAAACAGTTACAATCAAAAGATATTGTATATATCCAGGATACAGCTGAACTTCCTGAACAAGCATCAAATGAAAAGAAATTTTTTAAAGGTCTTTCAATTAAATCTTTTACAGGTTACCCTGTTCAGATAAAAGAAAAGAGAGAAGGATTTATTGGTCTGGATTTTATAAAAAGGCAAAATCCAATAGATTTTGAAGACCTGGAAATTATCAAAATTGCATCCGATATAATAGGGTGTTCAATTGAACGCAAGCAGATTGATAAAAGCCTCCGGAAGACTGAAGAGATGTATCAGCGTATCTATGAAAATACCGGTGCTGCAACAGTTACCCTTAAAGCTGATACAACCATCCTGATGGTAAATTCCGAGTTTGAGCGCCTGATTGGTATCCCAAAGCATGGGCTGGAAGGAAAGAAGCGCTTACTGGAGTTTGTGGATAAAAAGGATCAGGCCATCATTAAACGCTATCATTACCTGCTGATAAGTAATCCTGATGCCGTTCCAAAGAATTATGAATTCAATTATTTTAATATTGAAGGAGAATCCCGTTATGCCTATCTGACCGGTGCAACCCTTCTGGATCCTAAAACATTTGTTTTGTCATTTATTGATATTACTGAATTTAAGCATGTGGAAAGACAGCTTCGCATATCGATAGATAAAGCTGAAGAATCCGACCGGTTGAAATCAGCCTTCCTGGCAAATGTTTCTCATGAGATCAGGACACCTCTCAATGCGATCACTGGATTTTCTGCCTTACTGGCAAAGCCTCATCTTCCTCCTGACAAAAAAACGAAGTATATCAAGCAGATCCTTACCGGTAGCACCGAGCTTGTTAATCTGATCGACAATGTCCTGGATATATCACGAATAGAATCTGGTACACTAAAACCTAAAATCTCTGAATTTCTGCTGAATGTCAGACTTGCTGAAATACTTGAATATTATAATGATTTCAAAATTCAGCAGGGCAAGGAGAAGCTGAATATCAGGCTGAACATACCAATGGGTAATGACTCCTTACTGGTTAAAACAGATCCCCTGAGGCTGCAACAGATACTGGCAAACCTGATTGAAAATGCGATTAAATTCACTTCTTCCGGATTTGTTGAGTTTGGTTATACAATCCTCCCTTCTCAGTTTAAGGATATTCATAAGGATAGTGTACTTTTTTTCGTGAAAGACAGCGGGATTGGAATTGCAAAAAAGAACAAAGAGAAGATTTTTGAACGCTTCGTGAAGATCGTTGATAAGGAAGGTCAAATATATCGCGGTTCCGGATTAGGACTGGCCCTTGCACGTGACCTTGTACATATGCTGAAGGGAGAAATCTGGGTCGAGTCAGTTCTTGGTAAAGGATCAACTTTCTACTTTACAATCCCCTATCCCCGTCCAAGAGTCAAAGAAACAAAAGATAAAACTAAGACCGAGAAAGATAGGATCAATCTTTCTGATAAAACCATACTGATTGCAGAAGATACAGAATCCAACTTTCTTTACCTTAAAGAGATTCTCAGCAGTACCGGTATTAAATTACTCCGCGCAAAAGATGGTCTGGAAGCAATCGAATTATTCCGAAAAAATAAAGACACGATCAATCTGATTTTCATGGATATCCTGATGCCGGAATATGATGGTTTCGAGGCATCTCAAAGGATACGGGAAATCAATGAAAATGTTACCATTATTGCCCAGACAGCCTTCACATTTGAAGGTGAACTTGAAAATGGATTATATGCAGGATGTTTTACAGATTATCTCCTGAAACCATTCGATTTAAAAACCATTAATAAATTACTGGAGAAATACCTGTTTAAAAAATAAATCATACTGCTGTCTTTATCTCAGATAACCTTTACCTCCACCGGTTCGCTCTGCCATAACCCATGTTTGGTACAATAAGACATGGCTGAGAGGTTCATACCCAGGAGAAGGATAATATAAAAATCCACCTCTGCCTGGCTTTTTTGATTCCCCAGCGTACCCGGCGGAAAAATTGCCTCAGCCAGGAGTGTCTCACGGTTCCACAGCTGGACATAATGGATATAATGATCCGGATCATCCGGGTGGGAATACTCTGAGCCCACTCTTACCTTAACCCTGAACTTTTCACCCTTTTTAGCTGTTTTTTCACATACAACAACCGGGGAATGACGGTCGAAATAATCTTTCCGTATTTCCTTTCCTTCTGTTTTTTCTTCTTCTGAAACAGTAAAAATTCTTGGCATAGTTATGTATCGTTATGTTTATTAATTCCCTTTTCAGACTTATTAAAAGTGGTACAAAAATAAAAAGTAATCTTATTCAACATCTTCTATAATTTCTTCAATTGGTGAAGGAACCGTTAACTGCGCTATAAAATTCATTTTCCATACTTCATCAATCTTCACAAGATGGATAGCCCTGATCTGTTCGGCGCCAACATCCTCACCAAGATATTTGCCAGTCCATGCTATTACATGATAGGCCATGGCACTGTTATTAAAAACATATACTTCATATCCTGTGAGATCGGCCTTTAAATCCTCATAATCCTTCCATATATCTGAATTGATATCTTCAGAATAATTTGCATATATCTCCGACCATCCATCCAGAAATATCAGTGCCTGATCAGACCTGAAAATCCTCTTGGAGGTGGAATCCTGGACCCAGATTGCTTCAAGCCTTGAAATGTCACGGTCAAAATAGGCATTTCGCTCTTCTTCAATGACCGCAATAATGTTTTCCTTTTCTTTTTCGATATCAGGCTGAGGTTGACAGGTACTAAAAAGAGTTAAAACAAAGATTGAACTGATGATGTAAAATATTTTTTTCATGGCTGAGGTAGATGATGTTATACTTTCGGGTTGAGTATTTATAGATCATTAAAATTAATTAATTTATAACCATACCACTATGTATTCTCACTAAAGATAACCGGGGAAATCGTATAAAGTGTGAAGGGAATCTAACATCAATCGAAATAATCTTTTTAACAACAATGCGGTTTCATAAAGGATTAAATTATATTAAGGTTGGCATGGAGCGGTGATTATTATTTATTTCAAAGAAAAACATTATCTTAGTTCTTGTACCCTTTTATCCAGATTGTTTTAACACATAGAATTTTTAAATATACTTTTTAAGAAAAGGTAAAATGAAAAAAAGAGAATTTCTGAAATTAGGATTATTAAGCTTCAGTGCTATGACATTATCAAACAAATTAGGCGCCCTTGAATATTATCCGAATAAATCGGATAAAAAATGGGCTGTACTTTACGGGACCTGGTGCGGTAGTTCACGTGACGCCGCAATATGGATATCCGAGGGAATGGATGGGATAGCCAATGTATTTGATGTCAGGGAAGATCCGGACCTGACAGTATATGATTATGTAGTGGTAGGTGGTTCCATCAGGGGGGGCCAGGTTTCCGAGCTGCTTCAAAAATACCTTGAGAAGAACAGGGAGAAAATAAGTAAAAAAATAAGAGGTTTATTTGCTGTATGTGGTAACAGGATGCAGCCTGTTGGCCCCGAGCAGGTCACAGCACTTATTGACAATCATCTTGCAAAGCTTTGTGGAATAAGCAACCCGGTACCATTAAAAGTATTTCTTGGGAGGATAACATATGGATTACTGGACGAAGAATCCAGCAAAATGATACAGGGATTTAACATGCCTGAATATGATAACCTTAAAAGAGAGGATTGTCTTGCATTCGGGAAAGAAATATTGAATACCACGAAACAGATTAAAAGCGGTTGATCATTTTTTCTCAAATTTAGTGGAGTATTGGGTTATATTAAGAAATACAGTGTCAAGTGGTTTTTCACCGAGTATGATTCAAGCCCTGTGTGGCGTGTGACCCTTAACTACCTTCACTACAATATTTATAGGTATATCTACGAACCAAAAAAGGATGGTTTGTCTTTCCGTTGGGTGAAGTATTAATGAATAATTGAAATTAAGAACCATTTATCAGCTCTTTAGAACAGCACCAAAAACATATTCTTCAGTAACACACACAAACTCCAGACTCACCCTAACCAGGAACCAGAAACCAGGAACCATAAACTACAAAACCCATTCGCTACATGGCGAATGGGTTTTGCTTGTAGCGGGGGCTAGACTCGAACTAGCGACCTTTGGGTTATGAGCCCAACGAGCTACCACTGCTCCACCCCGCAATATTCAACAAAAGTGTGTGCAAATGTACATCAACTGGTTGTAAACTCAAAATTTTAAATTAAAAATCCCCTGGTAATTTATTTTGTATGTGAAAACAAAATAGTCTAACTCAAGCCCATTTCAGGTCAGAATTTCCCGTAAACTGAAAATTAATTACCTTTAATACCTCGAGTAAAATTTTATTAAAATAATCGAATTCGAGCAATCTGTACGTATTTTCTTTGAATACCCTGACTAAATATTGTATTATTCTACAAGGAATATATATATAAGCTCCCCAGTTATTCTACAATGTTTTGCTTAATAATAAATTATTATTTATGAAAAAAGTATACGTTATTGTATTCCTGCTTATAGTAATAAAACACATAATCCCTGGCCAGACCGGGAACATCAGCATGGTGTATTTTGACCAGGACTGCGGAATTTATCTGACAGCCACAGCTATCTGGACTTATTCAGCAGATACATCCGGGCTGTGTTATACAACTATTGCTGTTTGTGAAAACCCGGAAGGATTCCCTTTCTATTTACTGGATAAATGTAAAGGCACCTCCGATACCATTCCTGTTATCAAAGGCCATAATTCACTTTCCCTGGAATATACTATGATGGTCAATAAAAATGTTCCATATACAGCAGGATTATGGCAAAAATATAAACTGGATAATGGAGAAATAAGATTGGTAATAGATAATGGATTGGGTGTTGCGGGTGAGATCGATGCCTGGGGAGGAAGTTTACCGGGAGTTTTTTATGATACAGTAAGTATTGAAATCTTTGATACAATTACTGTCGCGGATACGGTAAGGACATACTTCTACGATACAATAAAAGTTATCGATACAATTTATATAACAAAAGATCTGTCATCCGGTATTAATGCTGCACCTGAAAATGCTCTTAATATTATTATTAAATACAACGAAATAACGGCAAATTTTCTGTTCCAGGAAGCTGAAATATACGATCTGAACGGCAGGCTCCTGTTGCAGGTCTATAATACTTCTTCGATTCCTGTCTTAACGTTTAGCCCTGGTTATTATATCCTTAAGGCCAAACTTAATTACAGGTGGATCCAGACGAAATTCCTGAAATACGAACAGTAGCAGGTTCAACATTCAGCCTACTGAAAAACCACCAGAATCTTCTGGATCTCTCCAATGTTTTCCGACCAGTACTTCATTGTATCACCCACCTCCCCCGGTGTGGTGATCCGGGTAATAAGTTTATCAACAGGACAATTCCCTGATTTCAGATAACGGATCACAGCCTCAAAATCTGTTTGTGTGGCATTACGGGAACCCCGGATGTCTATTTCTTTCTGCACAAACAGTCTTGTTGCCAGAGGAATATCATCTTTGGTATAACCAATACAAACCACCCTCCCGGCATATGCAACCTCATCGATTGCCATAACATATGTTATCGGATTTCCTGCAGCCTCTATAACCACGGAAGGACCATGCCCGTCAGTAATCTCCTTCAAAACATTATGAACGCTGTATTTCAATGAATTAACCTGATACCGGGCACCCAGTTGCTTCGCCATGTTCAGTTTCCTGTCATCAATATCGACAACGATGACCCTGGCACCTCTCCCGGCAGCACTGATGACAGCTCCGCTGCCTACCATACCGCACCCCAACACCATGACAGTATCATTTTCAGTAATCTTTGCCCTCTCAACAGCATGAAATCCTACTGTAAACGGTTCTGTCAAAGCCAGTTCCTTTTCTGAAAGAGAATCCGAACAGATTACTTTCTCCCAGTGTACAGTAATATAATCACAAAGTGCTCCATCTCTCTGTACTCCAAGAGTTTGGTTATATTCACATGCATTTGTTCTGCCTCCTGCGCATGCCGAACACTCTCCGCAATTTGTATATGGTATAACTGCAACCTTTCGACCAGCCTTATATTCTTCAGGAACATTTTTTCCTGTGTCAACAATTGTTCCTTCTATTTCGTGACCCGGAATGCGGGGATATTGAACCATTGGATTCTTGCCCAGGTATGTACTCAAATCGGAACCGCACAGGCCAACATAATTGATTTTTAATAACACCTCATCCGGAGTAGGTTCAGGTGTATGTATATCAACAACTTCTACAACTCCCGGTTGTACGATTTGAACTGCTTTCATTGATTAATTCTTGTTGATGTCCCCGGGCTGAAGCCCGGGATTATATTAAAGTCTGTATACTCTCACAGCGTTCCCTCCCAGTATCATTGCCTGTTCATTAATGGGAAATTGCTCCAGCCAGTCTTTTACAAGATTCAACCATCCTTCATATTTACATGAAACCAGGCAGACAGGCCAGTCCGATCCGAACATCAGGCGTTCAGATCCGAAGGCATCCATCACAACATCCATGTAGGGAATCAGTTGTTCCCGATGCCAATTATGAAAACCGGCCTCGGTAACCATCCCCGATATTTTGCAGTAAACATTGGGCCTTTCAGCCAGTTTGCGGATATTTTCCGCCCATGGTAATATGATATTTTCTTTGATACGTGGTTTCCCAATATGATTAAGCACAAAAACCTGGTAGGGATGATGATCAACCATATCTATGGCTGCCGGCAATTGACTTTCAAAGACCAGGA
This sequence comes from Bacteroides sp. SM23_62_1, assembly GCA_001304505.1. Taxonomy (GTDB): domain Bacteria; phylum Bacteroidota; class Bacteroidia; order Bacteroidales; family SM23-62; genus LJUQ01. Next base: position 4,695 of record LJUQ01000066.1, on the reverse strand, counting down.
CATCATAAACAAGATTGTATTTCCTGAGCAGGCCTATTCCATAATTAAATTCCCCGGTGAGCATATATTCATCATTCTCACCCTGCAGCACATGTCTCAAAGCTTTCAGGTACGGATTATCTGAATATTTTTCCAGGTATGACTCAACCGATAGTTCAACCAGGGGTAACCATCCCACCACTCCCCTGATAAAATCATTTTTATCTGCCATATCAAGGAGCCACTCTGTCTCACTGATCATCTGCCTGGCCTGGACGGAAATAACTGCATTCACCCCTGCTTTTTCAATAACCTCTCTGAGCTGTTCAGGAAGGAAATCCTTTCTGATCCGGGCCATATCATCCGTGATCCAGTCATATTCAACAGGATCGTATCTCCAGAAATGATGATGTGTATCTATAATTATCATAAAGTTTTAATCCGGTATTACTGGTGGTTCGACTTTAAGTCGAACCCATTTTTAAATTTTGTGATGACCTGTAGAGCCCGGCTTTCCAGCCGGGACATTCATACCAACTGTTATATCATCAGGAACCCGGCATTCTAAATATTTTGTAACGACCTGTAGAGCCCGGCTTTCCAGCCGGGACATTCATACCAACTGTTATATCATCAGGAACCCGGCATTCTAAATATATTTAAACTCCGGATCAATTATTCCTTTCTCTTTCAGTTCCTTCCAGAATTTCCCCGGTAAATTATTCAGGAGTATGTTGACGTTATCATGTATTTTTTCCGGCCGGCTCGTATTCAGCGCAATGGCACTGATAGCAGGGTGGGAGATACCAAATTTTATACATGCATCCGCCGGTTTGATTTTATATTTATTACATATATCATGAAATATTTTTCTCCACCCGAACAGATGCTTATTGACCGGATCGGCAGGATCTAACTTCACATAATCGAAGAAAGGTCCTCCGGTAAGGAAGCCGGCATTAAATACTGCAGAATTGATGATCCCCACATCCCTGGAATGCAATTTTTCTATGAATCCAATGATCTCTTTTGGATGGTGATAAAGCGTGTATTTATTGGCAAACATGACCCAATCAAAATCAAGATATTCGCTGAGCTCTTTTATAACCAGCCAGTCTTTCGCACCTATTCCGACTGCTTTAATTTCGCCTCTATTCCTGAGTTCAAACAATGCCCTGTATGCACCAAGAATATCTGCCAGTTTTTTTTCCCTGTCTTGCCTGTCAGTGGCGGCTGCAAGATACTCATCAGGATCATGAACTGAAAGCAAATCAGCCTTGTATTTCCCTCCAAGTAAATGATCTCCCTGTTCTTTGCATTCCAGAATCCCATTGTAACTAATTCTCTGGACAGCATCATGCTCAATGCCTGCCCATACCCCTGGTTCAAAAGTTGGCTCAGGACCCTTAAGCGGCACCCTGTACCATCCAAGCTTATTACTGATAATAATATCTTCCGGGTAAATCCCCAGTTCATTCAATAATTCCCCAATTACAGTCAATGCCAGGCCTGCCCCATATTTCCCTGCTGTGTCAATAAATACAGGTGTTTCAGTACACTCAAACCATTTTTTAATTATCTCCCGTTTAATATTTTCACTTAATTCTTTATATAGATTTCCCATATAACTTGTACCATAAACAATCGGGGAAATTTGTAATCCTGTTCTGCCAAATGAATTTCTGATTATTAATTTAGTCATTTAAATTTTTTACATGAAATGTATTTATCGCAGGGATTATCCGGTAAAAAGAATTAAAAAAGTAACTGTTAAGCTTTTATTCTCTTCACCTTTTACGATTGCTCGGCTATCTTTGTGGTTACAAAAGTTATGATTTAATTCTCTTTAACTGACCCTTTATCGCCTCGTATTCTTTTTCCTGGTCCATTTCAAAGATTCGTTCCATCAACTGCCATTTTGCATCAGCCGTTGCATCGGGAGAAGTATCCTGAAACCGGGATACATAAACTTCCCACTCAGCCTGGCGGGGTTTGCGTGCCAGCTTACCCATGGCTTTTTCATGATCAAAATCTTCAACAGTATCCATGATCATAAACAAGCGGCTTCCCCGAATATAGATCTCCATATCAATGATACCGACTTCTTTCATCCCCTGTAGGATATCCGGCCACACTTTCCCAATACTATGAACCTCCCTGTATTTTTTTATCAATTCAGGATCATCTTTCAGAGTCAGAGTTTTACAGAATCGCCTATAATGTGTTTTCATGATTTAAAACTAATTATATTCCGATCAAAAAAAAACCCGGTAATCAATATTGAATACCGGACCTTTTCTATTTATACTTTTTGAATAGAACAATACCAAACACCTTATTCTTTGTCATAAACATACGTTCTTTTCATCTCTCCACGCGGAGACATGGATGTACTGTAAATGGTAAGAGATTTCCCATCATCTGTCAGAGATAAAATTTCAGAGCTTTTCATTTCCATTTCCTCTCCCTCCCTTTCAAAAACCATCGTTGAAGAAATGGTAAGACTTTTACCATCCTCCGACCAGGTTACAGTCGACTTTCTGGTTGTGTTGAATGCCGGGTTCTCACATTCCTTACCATCCAGAGTATACTTTTCATTTCTTGTAACTTCCTCTCCATCTCGCCCCTGCGAAACCCTTTCTATTGACATATTATTTCCTTCCTGTTTGATAGTCAATTTCGTTGCAGCACCACGAAATCTTCCTTCTCCAAGTTCACTCTTGTCTTCATTAAATGACCATGTGCCGGAAAAATTAACCTTTTGTGCCAGAGTTACGGAAGAGATTAACAAAAAAGCCCCAAGAAACAGAAATGCGTAAAAAGGAAAAGTAATTCCTTTTATTCCTGAACAGAAAATTTTTTGTTTTTTCATTGAATAATGTTTTTTAAGTTTATAAATATTAAATCAAAAATAAGTTTTATACAGAATAATAATAATGAATTATTTTTCAATAAATAATTAAATTTCATTTTGATACACAAGGTATATTAATTTCAAGATTTAGAAATAATTGAAAAAATTTATCTGTGCCCTAAACCCAATACTCCATCATTCCATGATTCCAATATTCCACTATTCTATATTAGACCTATCTAGGCCAAGAAAGTTTAAATTTATGCAGAATTTAGATTAAAATTTAAGATGTTACACAAAAACTGATTATATGAACCGCCGGAGATTTATAAGAAATTCCAGTCTGGGATCAATTATGATCATAACTCCAAGAAGTTATTTTTCAGGATTACTGATTAAAGGTGATCTTACCAGGAATGATTTTTACATCGGGACGTATGGTACAGGACATGCTGGCGGGATCTACCTTTGCCGCTTAAATAGCCGGACGGGTCAGATTATCAAAAGGGAGGAAATCAGAGGGATTGATAACCCTTCCTTTCTTGCAATAACAAAAGGCAACCATTTCCTGTACGCAGTAAATGAGATTGATGAATCGGATGCCCATCCAGGGGGGGAAGTGAGTTCATTCGCAATAGATCCCGTCACCGGTAAGTTAAAGTATTTAAACAGCCAGCTTACCCTTGGAGGATTACCCTGTTATATTTCTATTGACCATAAGGGCAAATTTGTACTGATAGCTAACTATTCAGGAGGCAATGTGACCATTCTTCCAATCCTTGATGAAGGTATGCTTGGAAAACATATTGAATTTGTTCAGCATACTGGTCAAAGCATCAATCCTGACCGGCAGGGTGCCCCTCATCCTCATTCTATCATCCCGTCACCAGATAATCATTTCATATTTGTCCCGGACCTCGGGCTCGACAAGATATTGATTTACAAATTTGATCAGGAGACAGGGACATTGATGCAGAACACTACACCCTGCATGTCTTTGAACCCAGGAGCCGGGCCCAGGCATTTTACTTTTCATCCATCCGGGAGATTTGCCTATGTGATCAATGAACTGAATTCCACAATAACAGCTTTTTCCTATGAATCAGCCAGAGGAGAACTGCAAGAGATACAAGCTATCTCTACGCTACCTGAAGATTATACCGGGATTAATTACTGCGCGGATATTCATATTCATCCAAATGGTAAATTTCTTTACGGCTCAAACAGGGGCCATAACAGCATTGCAATTTTTACTATCAACCAGGAAACAGGCATACTGGCAAGAGCTGGTCATGAAGCGACACAGGGTGACTACCCACGAAATTTTGCCATCGGACCTGCCGGAAAGTTTCTCCTGGCAGCAAATCAGCGAAGTAATACTGTTATTTCCTTTCGGATTAATGATGAAACGGGTGATCTGAGTTCGACAGGTTATTCGGTCAGCATTCCCAAACCAGTATGTGTCAAATTTTTAAATTAATCATTCATCTCTGAGTTCCGCAACAAGATTTTTCCTGATATTAATCCGAGTAAACAGACCAATCCAGAGGATGCTGTTAATAATCAGGAAGAGCAGGATCATTAATAAATTGTTGACTGAGACATCGGTATTCCGGGAGAGTAAACTTGGCAATGTAGAGATAATTGCCGGCAGGAAGCCGATTAGTATACCCGCCAGTAACAAAATAAAATATTCACTAAATATAATCCGGTAGATAACCTGTTGCTTATAGCCCAGTGCCTGTAGTAAACCTATTTCACTCCTTCTCTCTAAAATACTGCGTGCCAGCAGGATACCCAGGCCAATGGTGCCAATGAATATACTTAAGATACCGAGCATCAAAAATATTGAGAGATATGTG
>LJUQ01000065.1 GCA_001304505.1 Bacteroides sp. SM23_62_1 | reverse complement strand
TATGAAAGATGGGCTGAGCTGTTTACAAGGGAAAAAATTGCTGTACTGGCATCTGATCTTGAAGGACATGGTAAATCAGTGGGTAAAAGAGGCGATATAAAGAATTACCAGCTCTTCCTTGATCAGATTGATTTGCAGCTTGAAAAATCCAATGAACTTTTCCCTGATACGGGCCGGATCCTATATGGACATAGCATGGGTGGTAACCTGGTAATGAATTATGCCATGTCGAAGGATCCACCGATTATCGCACTGATCGCCTCCTCTCCCTGGTTACGACTTGCATTTGAACCTCCACCGCATATGATCCTGCTGGCAAAAATCTTCAGGCCGTTATTCCCCGGACTGATGGTGCAAGGGAAAATCGAAAATGCGGACAGGAGCCATGATCCGGTCATTAACCTGGCTGCAAAAGATGATTTGCTGATGTATAGAATGATATCATTGAGATTATTCCACCAGGTTTCAATTAAAGGGCTTTATGCCATACGGAATATATATAAGATCAACCGGCCATTCCTGTTGATGCACGGGAACGCTGACCGGATAACCTCACATGAAGCAAGCATTGAATTAGTAGCTAATACGAGTAAAAATACCCGTTTAAAAATATGGGACGGACTATACCATGAACTCCATAATGAGTTTGAATACAAGGAGATTTTTAATTATATTATGAGCTGGCTGAAAGAAATGAAAATTTATAATCATGGATAAATTCAGGACGGAGGTGATAATTCCCCTCTCCGATTATAAGATCCGTCACCGGTCATCTATTTTGTTTATTGGTTCCTGCTTCACTGAAAATATCGGCATGAAGATGCAGGATTATAAATTCAATGTTGATATTAACCCTTTTGGTATTGTGTATAATCCTCTCTCGGCAAAACAGAACCTTGATGCTTTGATTGAAGGGAAAGTGTATAAAAAGTCAGATCTTTATCATTATACAAACAGATGGATAAGTTTCGACCACCACAGCAGGTTTTCTTATACTGATCCTCAATTATGCCTTGAACGGATCAACCAGCGGATTGATCATGCCTCCGGTAAACTTCCAAAGACCGATTTTCTGATCATTACTTTCGGAACATCATGGATCTATAGACGTGCAGACTCCGGCAAACTGGTATCCAATTGTCATAAATTGCCATCAAAATTTTTCCGCAGGGAACTTCTTACTACTGATACTATTGTACAGAATTACACAATCCTGATCACTGAGTTGTTAAAAATCAATCCGCGGTTGCGTATTATTTTTACCGTGAGCCCTGTAAGACACTGGAAAGATGGCCCGGTGCAAAATACAATAAGTAAATCAACACTTGTCCTTGCCATTCATGAGCTGGTTGAATTATTTGAAGGGGTCGAATACTTTCCGGCTTATGAGATTGCCATTGATGATCTGAGAGATTACAGGTTCTATGAAGCTGACATGCTCCACCCGAACAATCAGATGACAGACTATATATGGAATAAATTCTGCCAGGCATATTTTGACGATGAAACGGTGAAAATCATGAAGGATCTTGAAAAGATGATTAATGCAATGCAACATAAACCCTTTCATCCTGATTCCTTGCAGTACAGGGATTTTTTAATGAAGCAAATGGAGTATATTCAGTCCCTTCAGAAAAAATATCCATACCTGGATTTATCTGTTGAAAAGAATCACTTTGAAAACCAGTATTCAAAGTTTTTATGAACCCGGGAGAAAACTCATCACATTCCTGTGCTCTCTGCAATCAAAAATCATTTTCATATAAATCCTGAACAAAATGACATCAATATTGTTATTTAGGGTGAAAATGATAACAACAAAGATTAAATGAGCTTGTTTAAAAGGAATATTGCATTTATTATACTTGTCCTGTTCACATCAGAAATTATTAACAGCCAGGATGAAGGGAGGGGTATCATTGAGGGAAGGATTTTTAATTCCTCTACAAATGAACCGGTCCCGTTTGCCAGTACTGTGATCTGGGGAACCAATATTGGTTCGGTCAGTGATCTTGACGGACGTTTCATTTTCACGGGGATAAAGCCCGGGTATGTCGAATTAAGAGCCTCCTCGGTTGGTTTTAAACAATATATTTCCGAGCCTATTCTCGTAACAAATGCAAACAAAGTTTTTATCGATATCCCCCTTGAAGAAACCGTTATCGCTATTGATGAGATAACGGTCAAAGCTTCTCCTTACAGGAGGAAAGAAGAGAGTCCTGTTTCCCTTAGAAGGATCAGCATAGAAGAAATAGATAAAAATCCGGGTGGCAATCGCGATATCTCCAAAGTTATACAATCATACCCGGGAGTCGGATCAACTGTATCATTTCGTAATGATTTAATTGTCAGAGGTGGAGGTGCCGGCGAAAACAGGTTTTACCTTGATGGGGTTGAGATACCCAACCTGAATCATTTTGCCACACAGGGAGCTTCAGGAGGTCCTGTTGGAATCCTGAATGTTGATTTTATCAGGGAAGTCAACTTCTATTCAGGAGCCTTCCCATCAAACCGCGGTAATGCACTCAGCTCGGTTCTTGAATTCAGGCAGATAGACGGTAATAAGGATAAACTGAAGTTCAGGGGATCGGTGGGAGCAAGTGACCTGGCTCTTACCCTTGACGGACCAATTGGCCCGAGTACAACCTTCATTGCATCAGCCAGGAGATCCTATCTGCAATTTTTGTTTTCCGTGCTTGAACTGCCTTTTCTTCCAACTTATAATGACTTCCAGTTCAAAGTCAGAAGCCGTATCAATGAAAAAAATGAAATAATTCTACTCGGACTGGGATCTTTTGACGTCTCATCACTTAATCTTAAAGCAAATGAAACTGAAGAACAACGATATATACTAAGTTATCTCCCTGTTAACGAGCAGTGGAGTTACACCTTCGGAATGGTTTACAAGCACTACCGTAAGAAAGGTGCTGATACGTGGGTGATCAGCAGGAATCATCTGAATAATGGCGCATATAAATACTACAATAATATTGAAACAGACACTCTTAAAATTTACGATTATAAATCCAATGAAATTGAAAACAAATTCAGGTTTGAAAATACCTCCAGATATGATAACGGGATCAAACTTAATTGGGGCGTTAATCTTGAATATGCACAATACACCAACAACACATTTAATCGTGGTTTTGCCAATGATGTCCCAATCACTATCAATTACAATTCTGATCTGAATCTTTTTGAATGGGGCCTTTTCAGCCAGGTGAGCAAAGGATTTGCTGGTGAACGGCTCACGTTATCGTTGGGCGTCAGGATGGATGCAAACAGTTATTCAAAGGAAATGAACAATTTTTTGAATCAGGTCTCGCCGCGTTTTTCGTTATCCTACCTCCTGTTTCCAAAATGGTACCTTAATTTCAACACAGGCCGGTATTTCCAGCAACCCCCCTATACCATGATGGGCTTCAGGGATAATAATGGGGAACCGGTGAATAAACAAAACGGGTTGAAATATATACGTGCCGATCATGTTGTGTCCGGATTTGAATTCCTGCCGGACGAAAATTCCAGGATCAGTCTTGAAGGATTTTATAAGTGGTATGATAACTACCCTGTCTCATATCTTGATAAAGTATCACTGGCCAGTAAAGGTGGGGATTTCGGTACATTTGGTGATGAGGAGGTCCTTTCAATTGCCAGGGGCAGGGCATATGGAATTGAATTACTTTACCGAAACAGGGACCTTGCAGGTTTTAACGTGGTCCTGGCCTATACACTTTTCCGGAGTAAATCCCAGGAAATAAGTCAGACACTTCAACCGGCAGACAATTATATACCTTCTGCCTGGGATAATAAACACCTGTTGAACATTACCTCGATCAGAAAATTTAAAAAAGACTGGCAGATAGGGTTTAAATGGAGATTTTTAGGAGGTGCTCCATATACTCCCTGGGACCTGGCAACCAGTCAGAAACGCCCTGCCTGGGATGCACAGGGTATTGGTTACCTTGATTACAACCAGTATAATTCACTCCGGCTGAAAGGATTTAACCAGCTTGATGTAAGAGCAGATAAAGAATATTTCTTTGACAAATGGACTCTTACCTTTTATGTGGATATTCAGAACATTTTAAATCTGAAGGCTGATCAGCCGGATAATCTCTTCCGGGTGGAAGATGCAAACGGGAATCCGGTAATCATTAATCCCTCCGATCCTTATGAAGATCAACTGTATCAACTTAAAATGGTGCAACCTGAAGTAGGAACTGTTTTACCTACAATAGGAATCATCATAGAATTTTAATTGTGATTATTATGATTGAACACAGAGTCCACAGAGATAATATCATAGAGCCCACAGAGATACGTTCATTAAATTTAACTACTCTATGTTCTCTGTGATATCTCTGTGACCTCTGTGGTTAAGACTTAAAAATAGATATTTAACTAAATATGAAACAGTTACCGATTATCCTTTTAATCTTTACGATTCTGTTATCCTGTAAAACCTCAAAAGTTCCCGAACAGCAGGAAAAAGAATTCCTGTTTGCCAATCCTGATGGAAAAGGACCTGAGGTTATACTTGATTTTCAGAAGGGAAAGGAGCATAATCATCCCTCCTTTGTACTCTGGGCAGAAAATATTAACGGACAATACATCCAGACCTTGTTTATCACAGAATCACTGGGGATCGGTGTATTTGGCCATGGTGATGCCTCATCGGGCAAATGGTTGCCCGGAGAGATCAGAAGGCCTGCAGCCCTGCCATACTGGGCCCATAAAAGAGGGATTCGGGCAGATGATGGCCTGTTCATACCCTCTAAAAATAATCCGATACCCGATATATATACCGGCGCAACCCCTTCAGGTGATTTTGAGATAAAGACAAGATTTGACAATAGCCCTGCTGAAAAATTCAGGATTCTTTTTGAGATAAACCAGACATGGGACTGGAATGAATACTGGACAAATAATAAGTACCCGGATGATGATGAATATAAGACGTCATGCCAGCCGTCTCTTGTCTATATGACAGAAATTGATCTGGATAACCTCCAGGAATCCTATGAAATGAAGGTTATAGGTCATAGTCATTATTCCGGGAAAACGGGAGAATTATTCACAGACTTAAGTACAATCACTACTGCACTGAATATCGCTGAAGAGATTAAAATCAGAATAATCCAGCCGTAAAAAATCGAAATAGCAAAAATCGAAATTCGATATTTTTTTGATTTTTGATATTTCGATTTTCAAGGTTTCGAATTTCTTTTTTATTTATTTGCTCCCCACAGTGCAGACCCACAATCCGCTCATGGACAATTTCTTCCGCTTCGCTTCAGAAATTGTCCGATTCTCGAGATTTCGAATATCGAATTTAACTGCCTTTTGATAAGGAAGGCTTTAATTCTCGATTCTCCATCCCAGTTATAAATTAAACTTTTTCATTTTATTATACAATGTCTTCCTTGAAACACCCAGTTTCCTTGCTGTCCTTGCCATGTTTCCCTTATTTAAAGCAAGAGCATTTATAATTAATCTCCTTTCATTTTCTTCAAGGTTAAACGATGCACTATTAAATGTTTTTTCATCTGAATATTTTTTGAATATTACTTCAGGTTTAATGGATTTAGACTCAGTGAGGATTACCGCTTTTTCAATATTATGCCTTAGCTCTCTGATATTGCCCGGCCAGGAATAGTTTTCCATTTCTTTCATGACAGAAGGGGTGAATAAAAGATCTTTTTTCCCATATTTCCTGCTGTAAAGGTCAAGAAAGTGATTCGCCAGAGCAGGTATATCTTCCTTCCTGTCGCGTAATGGAGGTATCTCAATCTGTATTGTATTGATCCGGTATAGCAAATCTTCCCTGAATTCGTCGGTCCTGATTAATCTGTCCAGATTTTTATTGGTTGCTGAAATTAGCCGGATATCTATCGGAATATACTGCGTTGAACCAATTCTTGATATAGTCCTGTTTTGAAGAACTGAAAGTAACTTGGATTGCAGTGTAAGGGACAAATTGGCTATTTCATCCAGGAAAAGTGTACCACCTGAAGCAATTTCAAATCTCCCGGGCCTGTCCTGGTGAGCATCCGTAAAAGCCCCCTTAATATACCCAAACATTTCACTTTCAAAAAGCGTTTCCGGCAACGCACCCATATCCACACTGATGAAAACCTCGTCTGCCCTCAATGATCTTTTATGTATCTCGCGTGCCATGATCTCCTTACCGGTTCCATTCTCACCAAGTAACAATACATTTGCATCCGTCGTTGCAACCTTGTTAATTGTATCCATAACATGTTTCATTGCGGGTGATGATCCCGTTATCAATCTGAACTCCCTGTCAATGTTTTCACTCAGATGTTTTTGTTTATTCCTGAGATTCAGGATCTCAACCTTAGACCTGCGCAGCTTAACGGCCGTATGTACTGTCGCAAGTAATTTCTCTTCATTCCAGGGTTTTTGTATAAAATCTGTCGCCCCTTCCCTGATGGCCCTTACTGCCAGATCGATATCCCCATAGGCAGTCATCAGAATAACGATTGCTGCAGGATCATGTTCAAGTATCTTGTTCATCCAATATATCCCTTCATTGCCACTGCTTATACCTGCAGTAAAATTCATATCCAGAATAACCACATCATAATTTGTCCTCTGTATCAGGTTTGGGATCATACCCGGATTTTTATCCACCGTAATCCTGTCAAAGTGAAGTGCCAGAAATAACCTCATGGACTGAAGGATGTCTTCATCATCGTCTATTACGAGAATATTTGCATTTGTTTTTGACATGACTTTCTTATTATTTGACGGTTTAAAAAATATATATAGTATGAATCTAATTATGTTGTTGAATGAAGGGCTATGTCAAAACTTCAATCTAAGGCTTCACGCAATGGCCGCAAAGTTTTTTTGACATACATTTGATCCTTGCAAGATTGTCCATCTCTTTGTGAACAATAAATGAATAATCCAATTTCCCACCATTCTGCTACTCCTCCATTATTCCATCCATCCATTAATCCATTTTACAACACCCAACCCACCCACCCACACTTACCAATATACTAATATACCAATATACTATTCCCCCATCATTCCATTCTTTCGCAAATGTATAAAACTTACCCACATATGTATAAAATTTACTCACCTTTCTCATCCTGCGAAATCATAACTTGCTCATATGTTGTATTTTAGGTTTTTGGCACAGAAATTGGCCTGATATAATGAACAACCACAAATCAGGGGTTTTAGAGTATTTTCCTCTGATTGCTTGAGTGTTCATCATATACACCGGTAATGGTACAGGAGGTTGTGTGACGCGTGTCCGCAACCTCTTTTTATTTATGAATGGCATGAAAATTGACCTCTAACTGCCAGGTCTTTACATTTACATTCAGGTTTATTATCTTTATAAGAAAAAAAATGAAAACCCTGGTTAGTTTCATTCTTATCAGTCTTTTCCTCTTTGCATCTTATCCCATATCATCACAGGTTACCTACCGGGTTATTAAGGTTAACGGGAGTATTATATATGTCAGAACAGGTAACTCAATGACACAGGGAGATATATTTGACGAAAATGAAAATCTTTCTTTTCAATCACCTAATTCAAGGGCAGCAGTCATAAATCCGAGTACAGGCAGGTTTATCCTGACCCCGGATAATTATGACGACCTGTCCTCAGCAAAATCCAATTTTCTTCCTGCCATGAGTAACCTCAGTACACGGGGAGGTATTATCAATAATCTGAATGATCTGCAGAATCAATTCTGTGATAACATCGTTCTTCTTTGTGAAGCAAGTTATTACCTTAATCCGTATCAGTTCCCGATGAATGAGAACCAGTTTTTCTTCCTGAAATTTCAGCACAAAGGTGAGGAAATCAATAAAAAACTAGGGTATGAAGAAAACAGGTTGATCCTTTCACGGGAAAACATTCTTAAAGTGGATGAAGAACCTATTGATAAATTTGATCATACCGATATTAGTCTTTATTATTACAAGGATGAGCAGTCAGAATATATAAGCGATTTCAGCCTGATAATCCCCGAACTGGATGAGGTAAAGACTGAACTTCAAATCATTCTTGATGAGTCCGCAGAAAAATCCTATAATCAAAAGGTGAATGATATTTCAGCTTATCTATTTGAATTCTACGGGAAGCCCGATAAACAGGATGTGATCGATTACCTGGAAAAAACTTTTGGATTGGTGAGATAATAAAAAGTGTATTTATAAACCAACAGGCTGATCTTTCTTCTTTATTTTATTTAATCTTGATTTCTCAATGATCAGCTTTAGGCTAACGAGTTTTTTGCAGATATCATCCGCAGATTTCGGTGAACTCTTTTATTTATAAATTCTTGCCTTTGATAAACCTGTTAATTTTTGCATAAAATTTCAGCCTCAAGTTTAATCCTGTCAGTGAGGGATTGATCTGAGAAAGGTTTTCTTACTTTTCCAAGATTATTTTTACAACCTGTGCTTAACTTTCTGATATAAGTTCTAATTTTATTAATTTACTATTCATAAAATTTCTGAACTGTTCTGCCATGAAAACAAAAGTCATTTTCCTTGCATGTTTATTACATTTATTGATCCTGAACAGTATTGCTCAGAATATTAAACTCCCTGTATCTAATTACACCAATAAAGAATACGGGCGGGGTTATCAGGCACAGAACGGGGCAGTCATTCTTGACGACCGGGATATCGTTTATGCCGGTAATGCCACGGGTATTCTGGAATATGATGGATCCAGCTGGAATTTTATAAGGGTTCGCCCGGGAGCCCATGTTACATCCTTTTCAAAAGATTCCCTGGGAACGATATTTGTCGGCTCACAGAATGAATTCGGATATCTTGCACCCGACAGGAGCGGAAGCATGAATTATTGTTCTTTGTCCGATTCCCTTCCGGAGGCTGATCGTTTCTTCACAACCATATGGAAAACATATGTTCTCGAAGACAGGGTCTTTTTTCAGGCAGATGAGAATATATTTATTTATAAAAATGGAGAGATCACCACCATTTATCCTGAAACATCTTTCCACACATCTTTCGTCGTTAATGACAAATACTATGTACGTGAACGTAATAAAGGATTGATAGATTATACATCCGGTAAACCTGAATCTCTTCCCGGCGGTGAACAATTCTCTGACCTTGGCATCTTTGCCATGCTTCCTGTTGACAATTCCAGGAAAATATTTATTGCAACACAGGAACAGGGATTTTTTCTCATGGATCCCGATAATGAAACAACACCTTTCAGCCCCATCAGCACTAAGAATGACCGGTTTATCATCCAGGCTAGCATCTATGGAGGAATCAAACTTGAAGACGGGAATTTTGCATTCAATACAACGAATGAGGGAATTATTATCACTGATCAGGCTGGAAGGATTCTGAACATCATCAATAAAGATAGTGGCCTGGGTGTAAATGATGTAAAAAACATTTACCAGGACCGGAATAAAAATATCTGGTGTGCTTTGAATAATGGTATCTGCCGCATCGATTACGCTTCGCCGATTTCTTTTTATACAACCGAATCAGGGATACTGGGTACAATCCATTCCATCATTCGTCATAATAACCGGATTTACCTGGGAACGACAAATGGATTATTCATACAGGAAAAAAGTGCCGGACTTACGGGATCCATTGAATTCAAGCCGCTTGGAAATTTTTCTCACCAGGTATGGGATCTGAAGGAAATTCAAGGATCCCTGATTGCCGGTACTAATTCGGGTCTTTATATGATACGCAATAATTCTGCCAGTTTAATATCTGATATGAATGCCTTCACCATGTACCATCAGCCTGACAGACACCTGCTGTTTGTTGGTGGGAATCATGGGTTATCAGTATTTAGAACAGGACCTTCCCTGAAGTTTTTAAAAAACTTTAATGACATTCGGGAAGATATCAAACTAATAGCTGAAAATAAAAACAGTTTTTATGACGGTATTGAGCTCTGGCTCGGCACCAGCTTTCAGGGAGCAATAAAGGTAATTATATACAATGATCTGACACATGAGACATATAAATATTATGGAGAATTCGATGGTTTGAATGAGGACTGGGTTCTTCCTTTCTCCATCGGTGATTCTGTTCTTTTCGGGACACGGACAGGTATTTTTCACTTTAATGATGAAGAGTTGATTAAACAATCCCTGCCTGATTCCCTGCGCGATAATCCCGAATTTACAAGGGGATTTTTTGAAGGAATTTCAGTTTATGATCACACAACAACCACACCGGTCAGTATAATCCATGAGACTCCTGAAAGAATCTGGATTGTGATAGATAATGAGATTGGTTATATATCCAGGGATCAGACTGACAGTATTGTTATGCAGCCCTTCAGGGGTATTGATATGGGTAAAATTAATTGCATCTGCCCCGATGGTAAAGATCTATGCTGGATTGCTGCCGATGATGGAATTATCAGATATGAGATGGATCATAAAAAAGATTTCAGCCAGTCTTTTAATGTGCTCATCCGGCGGATTGTCGCATCAGGTGATTCGGTTGCCTTTAATGGTACTTTTTACCACTCTTCTGATGATCCTGTTATTCCCTTCAGGGTTGCCCCTGAGCAACCACCAGGCCTGATGGCCGGACTGCCATTTTCACTGAATGATCTGCAATTCTACTTTGCAGCACCCTTTTTTGATGATGAACAGAAAAATCTTTTTTCAGTCAAACTGGATGGTTATGACAGTGATTTTCCTCCCTGGACAAGACAAAACGTTGTTAATTATACCAACCTGCATGAAGGAGAATATACTTTGCTTGTGAAGGCAAAGAATGTTTATGGCCGTGAAAGTGAACCAGCTATATTTACATTCTCAATAAACCCTCCCTGGTTCCGTACTGTCTGGGCATACATCGGGTATGTCGTGATATTCCTTTTGATCATCTACCTGTCAGTACAAATCAGCATCTACAGGTTGAAACAAAAGAATGAGAGACTTGAACAGATCGTCCGTGAAAGAACAGCTGAGATCAGCGCAAAGAACATTGAACTGGAACGACAGAAAAAAGAAATCACCGATAGTATACACTATGCCCAGAGAATTCAGCAGGCTGTTTTGCCGGGTTTTGAGACCATCAGGGAGAAAATACCGGAATATTTTATTCTTTTTAAACCCAGGGATATCGTGAGTGGTGATTTCTACTGGTTTGCTGAAATGGATAAAAAGATTATCATTGTTACCGCAGACTGCACCGGCCATGGCGTCCCGGGAGCTTTCATGAGCATGCTGGGAGTAAGTTTTCTGAATAAGATTGTGAATGAGAATAAAATAATCGAAGCCAACCAGATCCTGAATAACCTGAGAGAGAATGTGATCCAGGCCCTGCGGCAAAAAGGAAAGGAGGGAGAGCAGAAGGACGGCATGGATATGGGCCTGTGTGTTATTGATTTTGACCGGATGACCATGGAATTTGCCGGTGCACACAACCCGCTTTATTTTATCCGCAATAATGAGTTGAATGAGACAAAAGCAGACCGGATGCCGATTGCTTTTTACGAAGAGCTGAAGGAATTCACCAGTCATAGGATACCCCTTGAAAAAGGTGATTGTTTTTATATGTTTTCAGATGGATATGCCGATCAGTTTGGCGGACCCAATGGGAAAAAATTCAAATATAACCAGCTTAAAGATTTGCTTATCAGTATTAAAGATAAGCCTATGAACGAACAGAAGGAGGTGCTTGATCAAACATATCATAAGTGGACAAGCGAGCTTGACCCGGAAGGCAAACCATATGAACAGGTGGATGATATACTGGTTGTTGGAGTCAGGATCTGAAATATATACCCCGTTAAAGGAAAAAGTAAATCCACCTTCGCTAAAGTTGCGGTGGACGGAGAAAGTTTACATTGTGAATTTTTATGAATGAAAATATTTCACAGGAGAAAAATTTATTAGTATGAATCCTTTTATATTCAATATATATTCTTTTTTGGTATAGTTCATTTCATCGTTTACATAACACTGCTTTCATTTTCAGGGAATATGCAGACAAAAATATTGTTAGTCAGTTTAAATATAATCCTATGCTTCTGTTACTTTCAATCTGCATCCGGTCAACAGGCTGCCTTTAATCGTCCGAAAGTTGGAATTGTCCTTAGTGGCGGAGCTGCAAAGGGGCTGGCACATATTGGAGTACTGAAAGTTATTGAAGAAGTAGGATTACCTGTCGATTTTATTGCCGGCACAAGTATGGGAAGTGTCATTGGCGGTCTTTATGCCATCGGATATGATGCCGGGCACCTGGAACAACTTGCACTGGAACAGGATTGGGATAAGCTACTTGGAGACAATATTTACCGGCAGGATTTATCAATTGAAGAAAAAACTGAAGAAGATCTGTATTTCATCTCTTTTCCTGTTGGTGAATCAGGATTCAACCTGCCATCAGGTCTGATCAAAGGGCAAAATATCGAGAACCTGCTCAATAAATTGTGTGCCCATGTTTATAATATCAGGGATTTCAACAATTTTGAGATCCCATTCTTCTGTGTTGCCGCAGATATCATGAGCGGAAAGGAGGTCGTCTACAGATCAGGTTATCTCCCCCATGCAATCAGAAAAAGTATCTCTATCCCTTCCATTTTTGAACCTGTGGAACTAGATAGTATGGTGCTTGTTGATGGTGGGGTCATAAATAATTTCCCTGTTGACCATATGAAGAGAATGGGAGCAGATATTATCATCGGGGTATATACAGGACATCAAAAACCGGAGAGGGAAGAAATGGGTGATCTGATTAAGGTTTTTGAGCAAACAGTTTTTCTGACCTCCGCTGAAAAGGATAATCTGAATAAGACACTTTGTAAAATTCTAATTTCGCCTGATTTCACCCGCCTGAATGCTTCAGATTTTTATTTGGCCGACACAATCATTAAAAGAGGAGAAGAAGCAGCAAGATCCGTTTTTTCCGATCTGCAAGCACTTGCAGATTCTTTGAAAAATTTTGGTGATTATAAGCCCGCTAAGCCATCATTCGAAACACTGGATTCCGTTTTCTTGAAAAAAATTGATATCTGCGGACTAAACAAGGTATCATCGAAACTTATGACAGGAAAACTTCATCTGGAGGAAAATTCCGTAACAACACCACAGGCAATATTTGATGCGATAGATCATGCTTATTCCAGCCTTTACTTTGAAAAAATAACTTATGAACTTGAAGAAATGATTGATGACCCTTCTGGAAAAGGAATAAGATTAATCATTAATGTGAGGGAAAGAGAGGGGGTATTATTGCGTCTGGGCATTAATTATAATACAGATCTTAAATCTTCAATAATCCTTAATGCAACATTCCGGAACCTGTTACTCGATGGTTCTAAATTATCAATAAATCTTGGCCTGGGAGAGAATCCTCGAATCCTTGCTTCGTATTTTAAAAATAATGGGTGGAAACCTGGCTTTGGAATCGATCTGGATATTCAGAATTATGATATCTTCCGGTACGAAGGATCTAGAAAAATATCAACACTGGATTATACCGATTATTCATCCCGTCTGTATCTTCAGTCAATAATCAGTAACTCCTATTCTTTCGGAGGGGGGATAGAGTATGAAAGGGTTATACTCAAACCAATCATCAGTGAGACAATAGAAGAAAAACAATCCACAGATTTTTATAATGTTTATGGATATATTCTTCTTGATACCTATGATGATATATCTTATCCAACCAGGGGATCCAGGCTAATAACTACTTATAAATTGGTTAATCATCAACCCACTTCATCTGCTCATTTTATGAAATTCCGCTATGACCAGGCCATCAATACAGGTAAACGCCTTACTTTCATCCCCGGAATATTTGGAGGAATCAGTACAGCAGATTCTTCAGCTTCAATATATCATTTTTATCTTGGGGGGCTTAATCAATTTAACAGGAAGGGATTATTACCCTTTACAGGACTTGAATTTATGCAGGTAACAAACAGGAACATAGCGGCAGCCGGATTAAATATTCAATATAATTTCTGGAAAAATAATTACGTCACCCTGAGATTTAATGCAGGTAGTACTTCATGGGATATGGATAGCCTGTTTGAAAAGAACAGTGGAATATACGGATTTGGATTAACATATGGGAACAACAGTATCATTGGCCCTATCGAGGTCACACTGATGGGGTCAAACCTGCACAGGGATCTGTTTACCTATTTTAATATTGGATACTGGTTTTAGATTAGTTCAAAGTTCTAAGTTCATGGTTCCAGGTGAGTTGAGAGATAGAGTGATGAGTGTGAAAGAAAGTAAGAGGTTTACAAATTATGGACTTACAAAATTATTGTTTCTTTGTTTACAGTTAGTGGAATCAGGCTGAGACTGAGGGAAAATAGAATTCAGATTTGTGATTAACGATTTATGATTTAAGAAGTTAAACTTCAAAAATCTTAAATCGCTAATCATTATTCTTAAATCAACTTACCATGAAAATCCTCATCGCACCGGATAAATTCAGAGGTTCCCTTACTGCTGCTGAGGTTGCAGAGGCTATTGCTGAAGGCATTCAGACCGTCATTCCGGAATGCGAGGTGACCAAATTTCCCCTTGCTGACGGTGGCGACGGGACAGCATCCATATTGACAAATCATTTCAAAGGGGAACTGGTTCATATTCGTGTCCATAATCCTGTTTTCGAAATTATTGATGCCGTTTATGGTTATGCAGAAAAAATCCAGACTGCATTTATTGAAATGTCAGCTGCATCCGGATTAAGGTTAATCCCGAAAGAACAACAAAATCCACTTCATACCTCCACACTGGGGACAGGTGAAATGATAAAGGATGCGATTAACAGGGGAGCTCAAAGGATTTTTCTCGGGATTGGCGGAAGTGCCACAAACGATGCCGGTACAGGTATGGCAGCTGCACTGGGTTATAAATTCCTTGATATCAAAGGAAATGAATTAAAACCGGCAGGTGGTAACCTTGAATATATCCATTCAATCAATGATTCAGTTCTCCTTTTTAATCCTTCCAGTATCAGTGTCAGAGTAGCATGCGATGTAAGCAATCCACTGTATGGAAAAAACGGTGCAGCCTACCTCTACAGTCCCCAGAAAGGAGCTACACCCGAAATAGTTAAAAAGCTCGACAAAGGATTGAGAAATTTTGCCAGGGTCGTAAAGGATAAGTTTGGAAAAGATGTCAGCAAACTTCCCGGGGCGGGAGCATCGGGTGGATTGGGTGCCGGGGCAGTCGTCTTCCTGAATGCCAGCCTTACTTCCGGTATTAAACTGGTTATGGAAATTACCGGGTTTGAGGATTACCTTAGAACCAGTAACCTGGTTATCACCGGCGAAGGGAAAATAGATAAGCAGACGTTCCAAGGGAAGGTTGTGGATGGAGTAACACAGCTTGCCAAAAAATACAGTATCCCCGTGCTGGCTATCTGCGGTGACCTGTTAATTGATGATCATGAACTGACGAGGCATGGAATCAAAGAAGCCCGTTCCCTTGTAAGTTATTATGGATCCGTTGAACAAGCAATGAAAAATGCAGGAACAGGCATAAAGGAAGTTACACGAATGATTCTGAAAAAGTTTAATCAATAATTGAATCTCAGGTATATTATCCATTTTAAATGTCCCAGATAAGCCAGGCTCTACAATACTATCTGTAAAATGAATGTCCCGGCTGGAAAGCCGGGACATTCATGCCAGCGTCGGTAGAAAAAATGGAGCTTCCCAGCCGGGACATAATACTTCCACTGGTTCAATATAGAACCCTGCTGCTCCAAGAATCCAGAGATTTACAGCCGGACAACTCTAAGCTTCGGGAATATTTCAAGATCCTGATTATAATCCCTGTATCTCAAGATTGGTCATTCCAAGCTCTTTTGCCCATGATACAATATCATAGTACTCCTGCCTGGTTATGCGGCGGGAGATTTCAGTGTAATTAAAAGCTTTATGGGCAGGCCGGTATTGCGACATGATGTTCACATACGTTTCTTTTGGCAGGTTCTCCGCTATCCATGACATAACCTCTCTCGATCCGCTCACCCCATTAGGCATAACCAGGTGACGGATCATGAGCCCGCGATACATCAGTCCATCACTGGCCGGCCTGGCAACACCAACCTGGCTGTGCATTTCCAGCAAAGCTTTTTTAGTATACTCCGGATAATTTTCCACTTCAGATGAATACTTTGCCGCCATCTTTTCATCCGAATATTTGAAATCGGGAAGATAAATATCTACAACACCATCCAGTTTCTGTAAAATCTCCACACGTTCATATCCATGCGTATTATAAACCAGGGGCAGCCGCAAACCGTTCGCTGCAGCAATATCAACGGCAAGCAGTATATGAGGAGAATAGTGTGTCGGTGTCACAAAGTTGATATTATGGCACCCGGCTTTCTGAAGGTAAAGCATCATCGCAGCCATCTCTTCAATGCTCCGTGATACACCCTGGCCTCCCTGGCTGATTTCCCAGTTTATGCAAAAAACGCAGCGGAGAGCACAGTTGGTGAGGAATATTGTTCCTGAACCACCTTTCCCAACAAGCGGACGCTCTTCCCCAAAATGGGGATGAAAGGAAGAAATTTCCAGTTGCATGCCCGCCTCGCAATCACCTTTCTTGCCTAATAATTTATTGTCTCCACATTCCCGTGGACAAAGCTTACAATCAAGCAAAATCTCCCATAGTTCTTCACCTCTTTCTTTCAGCTCCCCGGTCTTATGCAGCTTCAAATAAGAAGGTTCAAAATCTGTATTTGCATTATGTATTTTCCTCAGGTTCTTTTCTGGTTTGCCGCATCCAGTAAACAATTCCTTTTCTATACCATATCGGCTTCTTCGAACAAAACCCGATAATACAGATAGAGATCCCAGGCTTAATGCAGTTATAATTGCATAAAATATGGACCCGATAAATGTTCTTCTGTTTCGCCGGCTCATACGAAGAAGAATATTTTGTATATCTATCCTTATAAGGAATATAAGATGTAATCAATTGATGATGTAAGTTACAAATTAATAGCATCTGCCCCGTAGCAAAACAGACTTTACTGATCATATTCCGTGCTTAAAGAATGTGTCCGGTTGGAAACCGTACTTCACTGTTCTAACTTTCGTAAGAATTAGAAGTTATCTCAAAACTATAATAAAAGGTTTCACGCAAAGTTCGCAAAGTGTTGATTAATAAATATTTGAACTTTGCATGCTTGATGCTTTTCTTTGCGTACTTTGCGTGAAAAACTAGTTTTGAGACAGCCTCAACCTTGCTTCTGTAAATCAAATCTGTTCACGGTACTTATATAATATTTGCGACACCTGTGACCTAGTAACTTTGTCACGATTGCGACAATTGCGACTCCCGAAATGGCAGACATCTTTGATTTCTTTGCCATTTCGAGGATGCCCGAAAAACATTGGCATCAGCCTCAGGCTGATTGCCTGTTTTTCGGCACCTGCGACCTCTGTGATAAGTGTCCCCATTCCCTTTTTTTTTGTACATTTAATATTTCATGAATCATGTCACTAACCACTGATATGAAAACCGCTCTCTTCTACCAGAAACTCGATGATTCTAAAGTCCGGTGCTTCCTCTGTCCTCACAACTGCATACTCACAAACAACAAACTTGGTATATGTGGTGTGAGAAGGAACAGGAGTGGTGATCTTTATAATGAAACCTATGAAAAGGTCTCATCGATTCATTTTGATCCCATCGAAAAAAAACCATTATATCACTTCCTGCCAGGTAAAATAATACTATCAATTGGCAGTATCGGTTGTAACCTTAAATGCAGTTTTTGCCAGAACTGCGAAATATCCCAGGCAACAGTTGATGATTTCAGGTGGTTAAACCATTATTCAGTGGAGGAAATTGTGGACATTGCAACAGATAAAGCCGGTAATACAGGACTTTCATATACATACAATGAACCAACTATTCATTATGAGTATATGCTGGATATTGCAACAAGAATCAAAGAAAAAAAGATGTATAACACAATGGTGTCCAACGGATATATCAATCCTGAGCCTTTAATAAAGCTGATGCCTGTTATGGATGCTTTTAATATTGACCTGAAAGCTTTTACTGAAGATTTTTATAAGAAGCATTCTAAAGCAAAATTGCAGCCTGTATTGGAAACACTCAAACTGCTGCATCAACACGGGAAACACTTTGAGATCACCAACCTGGTGATACCAACATTGAATGATGATCCGCTGGTTTTTGGTAAAATGATTGATTGGATCTGTGAAGAACTTGGTGAATTTACTGTCTTACATCTTTCACGTTATTTTCCCCATTATAAAATGAATATTTCCAGCACCCCGGTCTCCACCCTTGAACGGTTATATAATATCGCAAGGGAGAAATTGCATTATGTCTATCTGGGCAATGTGGCAGGATCAGAGGGTCAGAATACCTATTGCCCGTTTTGTCATCATTTGCTCATCAGCCGGTTTGGATATAATACCTCTATAACAGGTTTAGGAGTTGATGGGAAATGTAAAAAGTGCGGGCTTTTAGTACCAAACATTGTATTGTAAAACAATTATAATTCATTTCACACCTCTCCTAAATCCTCTCCCCTGAAGAGGGAGAGGACTTTTACCCCTTCCCTCTTCAGGGGAAGGGGACAGGGGATGGGGTGAAGTTGTGAATCATATTTTACAAGATCTTATTACTTTATAACATGTAGAACACATTTTCATATTTAGGAAAATTCCCTTCTGTGGAACAAATAACATTTATGCAATCAATATTCCAGTATTCCAGTATTCCATTTTTCAGATTATATCACAGACTCAAAATAAATCAAATGTCCCTAATGCTAATAGTCTAAACCAATGAAAACACGGGAAGCTGTTGTTGCCGGATCCTTTTACCCCGGAACAAAAAAAGAGATCGATAACCTGCTTGACAGGATATATTCTAATGAAAAACAACAAATCAGAACCGAACTTGCATCCAGAAACCTGATCGGTGCTGTGGTGCCTCATGCAGGTTATATCTATTCTGCCTATGAAGCTGTGCATGTCTTTGAGATCCTTAAAAAATCACCCGTGCAGTATGATACATTCTTTATCATTAATCCAAATCATACAGGGTATGGGAAAGAGATTGAAGTGGATGATAATGAACGCTGGGGCACTCCCCTCGGATACGTTGAAACGGATACAGATTTCAAGCGCCACCTGGATCTTCCTGTATCCGACATGGCACAGCTGAGGGAACATTC
>LJUQ01000064.1 GCA_001304505.1 Bacteroides sp. SM23_62_1 | reverse complement strand
CCTTCCGCAAAGAGACACTTCAAAACTACTGATCTATCATAAAGGTCGGATATCCCACACCATTTTCAGTAATATCCATAATTATATTGATCTGGATGACCTGGCAGTGTTTAATGACACAAGGGTGGTTCAGGGCAGATTATTATTTAACAAGCCTACAGGTGCGAAAATTGAAGTTTTTTGCCTGGAACCAGTAGATCCTTACCTCTATGATGCTTCCTTCCAGAGGAAAGAAAGTGTTGTATGGAATACACTTATTGGTAACGCAAAAAAATGGAAAACCGGGCCACTATTCAGGAGAATAGAACATCCAGTAAAAGACATAATCTTAAAAGCTGAAAAACTTAGTGGCAGTGGCGCTACATGGCAGGCATGCATAAGCTGGGAACCTGGTGATTATTCTTTTGGAACAATCCTTGAGATAGCAGGTTCAACACCTTTACCTCCCTATTTGAAACGTGAGCCGACACCGGATGATAAATATACATACCAAACTATTTATTCATCTATAGACGGATCTGTTGCCGCACCAACAGCAGGATTCCATTTCACGGACAATATCCTGGATGAATTCAGAAAGAGAAAAATGCATACCATGAATCTTACGTTGCATATCGGTGCAGGAACTTTCAGACCCGTTGTGGCAGAAGAAGTCTCTCAGCATCCCATGCATTCTGAACATATTTTCTTCACGCTGGATAACCTTAACCAGTTATCAGGTTTTCAGGGTAATATACTGGCTATTGGAACAACTTCCACAAGGACAATTGAATCAATTTACTGGCTGGGTTGCAAAATAATACGGAATCCCGAAATTACCCCTGAAAATCTTACACTGAAACAATGGGAAGATCATGATCTTATTGCTGTTCCAAAAGAAAAGAGCATTGATGCATTCATAGATTATTTTGAGAAATATCGAATCAGAGAAATCCATACATCAACACAATTGATGATTATCCCCGGATACCAGTTCCGAATTGTGAATAAAATGCTCACAAATTTCCATCAACCCAAAAGTACACTTCTATTACTGGTCAGTGCCTTTATTGGTGATGACTGGAAAAGGATTTACAGGTATGCCATGGATAATGAATTCAGGTTTTTGAGTTATGGGGATAGCAGTTTACTGATTCCATAACTGATAAGGTTTCCTGCATGTCACCGTTTCCTGATAATCCATATGTCCTGGGGAATGTAATTGCCTTCTGATGCACGTTCGATATGCTCAATCAATTCAAAGCCCTGGAATAATTGCATCATAAATTCGAGGGGCTGGAACGCACAATAAGTTCTGTGACCCAATTTAACTTTACCCCTGGTTACCAATTTACCTTCATCAAACAACCTGATTTCCATTCCTGTTAACTTGGATCGGAATGATCTGCCCTGAGTTGTAATGTAAATTATACCATTCTTTTTACAAATCCTGGTTAGCTCTTTAAACCAGGCATGGTGCATAACTTCTGACAGATGGGTGAAAACTGAGACAGCAATGATAATATCAAAAAATTTATCTTCATATGACAATGGAGGATGCAATTGGTTGAGGCTGAATTTTACATTTGGAATATTCCGAGAGCACCACTCAATGGTTTTTTTGTTATAATCTGTACCATAATATTCACATTCACTCTTTGTTAGTTCAGGTAAATGCCTGATTATTCTTCCAGGACCACAACCCCAGTCAAGTATTTTTAAATTTATAAGCTTCCTGTATTTTTTGAAATAATCAACCATTTGTCTCGATGAGTCCAATCCCTGGTTATAATAACTGTCATAATCTATCTGAAAAGATTCATAAAGAATGTAATCCGGAGGCAAAAGAACATCCGGATTTTTCAGTCTGAACTCCCTGTTCTTCCTATAATTCCGTATTCGTTGCAAATAATAACGCAGGTAGTCTACTACGTGCATCAGCAGCATTTTACGTAATATGATTGATAAATATCCTTTAAGCATATTTAATTTTATCAATACAATACTCCCCTGATTTATTCATATTGCTGAAAAACAATTATATGCGAAGACTTTCTTACTGATGAGGAATTCGGATTATTCGCAGTGAATATAATTTATTGTTCCTGAACTCATACGATGATTTCGAGTCATGGTATGAGTAATCCCAAACTCTTTACTCACATTCTCCTGGAACCGGGAACCAAGAACCAGGAATTAAGACCGCAAACCATTCTCTCACACGCTCCAACCCACACACCCTTAGCCTTACACTTAGCCTTTCATACTTATTGTTTTTTCTTCAGCAACCGCTTAAGTGTAGTAACAAAACCTTCTATATCTTCTTCTGTCGTATCCCATGCACACATCCAGCGAACCTCATTCTTTTTTTCATTTCTGACATAAAAGAAATATTCATCCTGCAGTGGTTTGGTAATCTCCTCCGGGATGATTGCAAAGATCATATTGGATTCGACCTCCTGTGTAATGGTCACCTCCGGAATATTTTTAACATGTGCCTCCAGAATTTTAGCCATTTTGTTTGAATGTAAAGCCAGTTTCAGCCAGAGGTTATCAGACAGATATCTTTCAAATTGTGCTCCTATGAATCTCATTTTCGAGGCAAGTTGCATTCCCTGTTTTCTTAAATATTTGAAATCAACAGAATGGGTTTTATTAAAAAAAATGACCGCTTCTCCATACATTAACCCGTTTTTCGTTCCTCCGAATGATAAAATATCAATTCCTGCATCCATTGTAAATTCCCTGAAATTTTTACCAAGAAATGCTGCAGCATTACTGATCCTTGCACCATCCATATGAACGAGCATATTATGTTTATGTGCATACTCGGTGAGTTCTTTAATCTCCTCAATCCGATAGACTGTTCCCATCTCAGATGTCTGGGTAATTGATAAAACCCTGGGTTGAGAGTGATGTTCAAAACCAATACCATACATCTCTTTTTCTATGTTTTGAGTCCGCAATTTCCCGTCTTCCGTAGGCAAGGCTAACACTTTACATCCTGTAAACCTTTCAGGAGCGCCGCATTCATCTTCATGAATATGGGATGTCTCGGCGCAGATAATGGCGTGATAGGGTTTTGTAACTGCATCAAGGCCAAGAACGTTCGCTGCTGTTCCAATGAATACAAAATAGGCATCAATATCCTCACCGAATAATTCATAAATCTTCCTGATCCCCCTTTCGGTGAATACATCATCTCCATATGCAACCGTGTGTCCCTGGTTAGCATCCTGAATAGCTTTCAGAATTTCCGGATGAATCCCGGCATTGTTGTCACTGGCAAATCCTCGTTTTAACATAGTTGTACAGTTCAAAGTTTAAAGTTCAAAGTTTAAAGTTTATTCTCCATGCTCCATGCTCTATGCGATCAGTTCAAGGTTCAAGGTTTCTTCTTTTTACTCCTTGCACCATGCTCTATGCGCTATGCTCTATGCTTGAAAATCATGACAGTTAAAAAAGTTCATCATATTTAGTCCAGAGGAAATCTCCAAGTTCCCAGGCTTTGCAAACGACTTTATTACCCCAATTATTTGTGTAATCTGTCAAAAGTTGTATTGTTTTATCAGGCTTATCAGGTTTATATAATTCAAGGGCTTCTTCCTCGATCTGTTTTTGGTTCCGGAACAATTCCTGCTGCCATGGATTCCAGACGGCATCCACATCATATCTCATATCACCCCATCTTTGTGCTGCCAGGGTACCCAGGCGGTTAAAAGCCCACCAGGCCGACCGGGTTGTATAGCCATTTGGTCTACCCGGTGTTTTATATGGTTCAGGAAGGTCTGTAACAGAACAATATACTGGTATATATATGGATGTGGCAACATTATCCATGGCCAGCCAGGTAACTCCTCCTATTTCATCAGGTAACCAGTTTCGGGACTGGATAATTGTAGCATACATGGTATACCACCGGGCAATGGTTCGTTCACCCCTCCAGCCCCAGCCACCATTTATCTTAAAAACCCTGTTCATGTCATAAGGCATAAAAGGATTGGCCAGTGGAGAGATTATTGTTTTACCATCATCATCCGTGACAGTAATATCTTTGATGAAATTATAATCAGTCCCTTCATAATAATCCTTAAAGATTCTTACAAGCAAATCGAGGGTTACGGGCTGGTCGGGTTTCACCGAAAAAGGATAGTTCTCGGCATTTGGATCCAGAGCCAGTGAAGGAGCAACAAGGTCCAATACTCTCCACTCACGGCGTCTGGAGGCAAATGACGTACGGCTTTCAGGTGCATAGGCATAACAGAACCTGAAAGGTCCCTTGGATTCATCCCACCAGCCATATTCCTCTGCCAGTGAATATACATTATCTGATGCAAGAAAATGATCCGTATCCGAGAGATTAATTTCCATGATCCTGCTGGCATTTGCATTTACCGACACATGGTCATCCGGAACTCTCTGTGCAGCCCATACAGATCCAACCTTTCCTTTCCCAGGTCCGAGTATCTCAAAGTGCCAGACCTCATTCTTATCACTGATCGTAAGACACTCACCAAAATCGTTCCACCCATAAGCAGCTGTTAATTCACCTGCCAGGAAGATGGCTTCCCTGGCTGACTTACTGCGCTCAAGCATCAACTGGCATAATCTCTGGCAATCTATCAGGCCTGAATCGGATTGTAATTCTTCTCTCCCACCAAATGTTGATTCTCCTATTCCAACCTGGTACTGGTTCATGCATGGATAAGCTGTGTTGATATAGCCATAAGTGGTTGGTGCCTGGGGGATCTCACCTATCTGAACATGTTTGTAGGTTGGCATAGCCAGTGAATCATAAGGAATCCTCTTAAACATCGGCATAGTTTCATGCATACCATGCTTTTGCACCGGTATTATATTTATCCAGGATCTTGTTCGATGACTGTCATCTGTATGCGACGTAATGACGGAACCGTCTGCAGTGGCCAGCCTGCCCAAGGTAATTGAAGTACATCCATCAGGCATGGAATTTTCCCAATCCGGAGGATCCTGCGCTGTTAATGATAGAAAAAATTGAAAATAAAGTACAACAAATAAAAGATTTTTTGGAAAATGAGCTTTCATTTTATTAACTTTGAGTAATTTGCTATTTAAATTTCATTAAATCAAAGAAAGTCTATCTGCTTGTTACAGATTTCTGGTTGCTAATCCATTAAAATTCAGCATTTTGCCTTGGTCTAAATGGAGGAATAAACTGAATAAATCACGGATAACCAACTACTGACATTGTAAAATTCAACAATTTTGATAGTAACCAGCAACTAGTTAAGCAGGTTTTTTTTGCGCTAATTTAACATTGTTTAGATTGTCATTTGCAAAACAGGACATTGAAATTGCCGAAATTAAATCACACAGGATGAAGGAGAATGCCTATATAGAATTGAAAAGCAGGTTGCTTAAAGAGTGTGAGCGGGTGCAGAAAAAGGTTGTTGACAGTGCCAAAGCAGCAATGGATGAAGTTCAACTAGCACTGAATGAATATGGCCCAAATAAAGACCGTTATGATTCATTCCGTGACCAGCTGATCGGCAAGCGCGATATGTTCTCCACACAGTATCAGAAAGCACATTCTGAATTCACTGTTTTACACAAAATTAATTCGAAAAATATCAACAAGATAGTCGAGTTTGGTTCAGTTGTTCTAACTGATTCCTGCAAATTTTTTATTTCAATCAGTGCAGGAAAAATTATTATTGATGGGCAAACCTACTATGCCATTTCCCCGATGGTACCTCTTTATAAAGCAATGGAAGGTATGAAAAAAGGTGATGTGTTTGAATTTAATGGTAAAAAGCAAACCATTCAGGATCTGTTCTGATTCTTCCATAAACCATTTTATTTACTCAATCTGAATTCTTTATCATTGCCTGTCATTTTCTCATCATTCCAACCGGAAATATTCCGGTAAGATGAAAAGTTGAGATCATCATATGTTGAGAATAGTGAATGCAGTAAATTGTCATAGTTTTTTTAAATTACCACATTCAAATTCATTAGACAAATTAACCTGATGATATTCAAATATGAAGAATCTCACTCAAAAAAAGGAAGAAAGGTACAACAGGATTTATCTTCAATTAAAGGAGCTGCTAAAAAGCAGCCCGAACGAAATTGCCAGGATGGCAACTTTGGTTGCCGTTTTGCATCATAAAATGGATGGATTTTTCTGGACAGGATTCTATCTTCTTCACGATGGAGATTTGATGGTAGGCCCCTATCAGGGCCCCTTAGCATGCCAGTTGCTTGAAAAAGAAAAGGGTGTTTGCTGGGCAGCAATCAATAGTCAGAAAACAATATCGGTGCCTGATGTAACAAAGTTTCAGGGTCATATAGCCTGTGACTCCAGGTCAAGATCTGAAATTGCTGTCCCGCTTAAAAATGAAAAAGGAAAAATCGTGGGAGTACTTGATATAGATAGCAAAATACCAGGACATTTTGACGAAACAGATGTTATTAACCTTGAAAAGATTGGTGAACTGATATATGCTGTTTGATTTTGCAGCCTCAAAAATTCAGCTTCCTTTATTTTCCGGTATCAGATCATCAATGATTGTTGATAATTTCTCTAGGTTATAGGGTTTTGTAAGCAGTTTATCAAATCCGGAATCTCTGAAATCTTCAAAAAATAATTCCGGATTATGAGCGGTAAGTGCAACAATAGGAATCCTGTTCGCGGGAGCAGGAAAATTGTTCCTGATATAGTGGACCGTTTCAATACCATTCATGACGGGCATCTCAATATCCATTAAGACAAGATCAAAATTCTCTTTTTCCAGAGCTTCTATCGCTTCTCTGCCGTTTTCAACCTGTGCATAATCATGACCGAGAGTCTTTAATAATTCTACAAGCAGGTATCGGTTTGTGAAAATGTCATCAACAATAAGTATTCTCATTGAAATCTAATTATCCAAATTCACTCAACGTATTAACAATATCCATACTTATAATTTCAACTTCGGAACCATTCAGTGCAATAATTTTATCATTCCGGAATTCAGTAAGGGTACGTATGAAGCTCTCCTTCGTTGTTCCTGCAAGCTGAGCTAATTCTCTGCGGGTTAAAGGAAATGAAAATTTTTGACTATGATAAACTTCATTTATAAAATATAATAATACATCTGCTATCCTGCCGGGTAGTTGTTTCTGTGTTTGATTCATTAACCGGTCAAAAATATATAATCCTTCCTTACTGATTATATTTAAAAGTTGTAATCCAAATTTCCCATTATCCAGGATAACGTTTTTAAAAACATTGATATCAATGAAACAAATCGCTGTCTCTTCAACAGCTGTTGCAGAATATTGATGTATCTGGTTGCCAAGAACAGACAACAGACCGATATATTCACCCGGTAATGCTAACTTCAATATAATCAATCTGTTATTCCTTCCTTCTTTGGTGATTTTTACAAGGCCGGATGTAACGATCATGATATGTGAAGTGCGGGTACCCTGTCTGAAAATGTTATCTTTTTTTCTGAATATGGCAATATTGCTATTTCCTACCACAATCTGCGTTTCTTTTTCATTCAGCAGATGGTCATGGGGTAAGCTTTCCCGAAAAAGCTTATATTTTATGCTATTCTTACTCTCCAAATCCACCATAATATGTTTGGTAAATATACGATAAAGGCATATATATTGGATATCAGATGATTTAAATCATCATGTTAAGATAATCCATGTCAATGGTTTTTAAAAAGCGTCGTGAAAAAAAAGAGTAATTTTAATTATCAAAATGGAACAGTACATGATAATCGTCCGGATGAAATCTGATCCGGTAAAAATCAGGTTGGTGATAATATTAACCTGGATCTTGATTTTATCACTTTGTGCCAGTAAAAATATTGAATTAGGGCCTCTCATGGATAAGCATTTCTGACCGGGAGAGGTCAAAACATTTATATATAATGGCTAATAAAAGCAAAAAAAAGATTTTGATTATTGATGATTCAAATACAAACGTCATTCTCCTGGAAGCTATTCTTAAAAACAAAGGATACAGTGTAGAGAAAGCTTTATCTGTTAATGAAGCCAATCAAATTATTAAAAAGACCATACCTGATTTAATCCTGCTCGATTTGTTGATGCCAAACATCAGCGGTTATAAGTTTCTTGAAGAACTGAAGCAAAACAATCGGACAAAAAATATACCTGTTATTATTGTGTCCGCCCTTTCAGATAATGATAGTAAGCTCAGAGTAAAAAAACTGGGTATTGTCGATTATCTTGAGAAGCCCATTGATCTGAAATCCTTGCATGCGGTTGTTGAAAAATCCTTTGTGCATTAATATACCAAACCCATCCTGATTGATTACGGGATTTTATTATCCTTCCAAATTTTGTCTTCATCATCATATATAATATTTTAATAATAAGTATTTTTATTCCTGATTAATCTGATCTTATGTCAGAATTCCGGTATAAAGATCGTGTTATTCAATATCCTGTTTATGGAGTATTAATTGGAATCATCTTTCCCTTGATATCCTTTTTAATCCACGTATTTTCAGGGGACATTTTATTCACATTCAAAGGCTATGCCACCCTTCACCGGATGATGTCTGCCCAGTATCTTCTGGATATTTTGCCCGTTGCCGGAGGAATTACCGGATATCTTTTAAGTAAAACAGTAAATGATTTCCGGCACCAGATTTACACCATTCACCGTAATGAAATTTCAAAGGATCAAAAGATACTTGAGTACATTAACAACTTAATGGAAAACAAACTGGACAGGGAAATTCAGCTGGATGAGAAAGCAAATCCTCTGGCAAAGTCACTCAACAGCCTCAGAACATATCTTAGAAACAATGCAGAAGAGGAGAATCGAAGAAAACAGGAAGATTATCAACGCAACTGGGTAGCTGAAGGATTAGCGCGGTTTGGTGAATTGCTCCGCTATAACACAGATAACATTGAGGAATTTTCATATAATCTGATCAGCAACCTGGTTAAATATATGGATGTTAATCAGGGTGGATTTTTCCTTCTGGAAAAAGGTGAAGACCAAAAAATATTATTCGATATGAAAGCCAGTTATGCTTACGACCGGAAGAAATTTGCAAACCGCCAGATCGAATGGGGAGAAGGTCTAATAGGAACATGTGCGCTTGAAAAACAGAGTATTTATCTTTCAGATATTCCATCTTCATATCTCCTTATAACATCCGGATTGGGACATGCCACACCCAAGTTCCTCTTACTGGTACCAATGATCAACCAGGACGAGGTTTTAGGGGTTATTGAACTGGCATCATTCAGGGATTTGCAAAAGTATGAAATAAGTTTTGCTGAGAATGTATGCGAAAGTATTGCCATAACACTTTCAGGTGTGAGGAGTAATATCCGAACCAGTCAATTATTAAAAGAATCCCAGCAACAGGCTGAAACACTTGCACGCCAGGAAGAAAAAATGCGCCAAAGCATGGAGGAACTGAAAGATATACAGGAGCAGGCAGCCAAACAGGCAGAAAAATTTATCAGCTTTACAAATTCTGTTAATCACACTTTAATCCGGGCTGAATATAATACCGATGGCATACTACTCTATGCCAATACAAAATTCCTTAGCAAACTGGGTTATTTCAGTAATTCTGAGGTGGAGGGGAAACATATTTCAATGTTTATCAATACTAAAGACATGGAATGGTTTGATAAAATATGGGAACGGCTGGCACAGGGCGGTAAGCACTATGAAGGTTATATGAAACATGTTACAAAACAGGGACAGGATCTGTGGACGATGGCCACATACACATGTGTAAGAAAAGACACCGGGGAGGTGGATAAGATCCTTTTCCTTGCTATTGATACAACTGAACAAAAAAAGCAAAGCCTGGATTATGAAGGGCAGATCGAGTCGATCAATCGTTTGAATATCAAAGCTGAATTTGCTCCTGATGGAAAATATATTAACTGTAATGATCTGTTTCTTGATACGATGAAATATGGCAGAAAAGAACTGGAAGAAATGTCTGTCTTTGACTTCATAGATAAGAAAGATTTAGAGAATTTTAATGAAATTTGGGAAAATGTGACAAAGGGAGTCCCTTACCAGGGTCAGATCAAAGG
Organism: Bacteroides sp. SM23_62_1; assembly: GCA_001304505.1. GTDB lineage: Bacteria > Bacteroidota > Bacteroidia > Bacteroidales > SM23-62 > LJUQ01. Next base: position 9,170 of record LJUQ01000064.1, on the reverse strand, counting down.
ATTGACGAAATATGAGGATGAAAAATGGTTCCGATCAACTTATACTGCTGTTAATGATATGTATGGTGAGGTAGCCAAGGTTATTTACCTTGCAAATGAAATCACAAATGAAAAACTCATGGAGATGGAAAGCCGACGACAGACTGACCAGCTCAAGATCCATGAAGAAAAATTAAGACTCGCCAGTCTGGAGATAAAGAAAAAACTCGAGCAATCAAGAACAGAATTTAAACTTGAATATGACCAGGTTGAAAATGAAAGATTTAGATTAAACAATATACTTGAAAGCATTCCGGCAGTTGTTCTGACTATCAACCAATCAGGCAAAATCGTTTATCTTAATTCACTGGGCGAAAAGTTCTGGAATGTTAAGTCAGCAAAAATTATTGGCCAGGATATTAAAATTCTATTCCCGGACGACTATCATACATATGATGAATCCCTTTCAAATTTTATCACTCCTGGAAGTATAAAGATCACGGATCAAAAGAATACAATTAAGCTGACTGATGGCCAAGGAAGGCCTGTTCATGCAGATTTTACTGTTTCAAAGTCGGAAATAAAAGACGAAGTCCATTATACTGCTTGCATTATTCTTTCTTAAGTTTTAATCTTCCAATAAGAGATCTGATATTCAGGTAAAGGGATATTACCAATGCCACAATTAATCCCCACAGTGTAACGGAATCAACCAGTTCAGAATTAAATGATAAACCTGTTATGCGGTCTGCAAGATACTTTATGTAAGAGCTTGGAAGTCCTGTGTGGCCTAACCTTTCAAGTATCCTGAAATGCCAGTCGGTTAGGGGGCAATATCCAAAACCGTAGAAAATACCAAGTATTGTCCATGATCCACCGGTGAGCAGCAACACAACAAGGTTCCAGAAACGGGTTCTTTTCCATATCCAACCGAATAGAATAAAAATAATCAGGCTGGTATGAAATATAACAAAGAATATATCCGCTGCCTTTATTAACCACATCTATTTAAAAATGAAAATAAAATTATGAATAAAAATGGAAAATACATTTTAGGTCACAGAGGTGCACAGAGGAATAAGAGGCTCACAGAGAAATTTATCTCAGTGGTTCTCCATTATACTCTGTGGTTCCCTGTGACCAAATAAAAGTGATTAAAGACTTTTATTAATTAATATCTTTGATATCGATAATAGATTTAAACAGATTATTATATACCAGGTTATTTCCACACATATGAAACATTACAACATCAGAGTAACCGGCCATGTGCAGGGGATTGGATTTCGTTATTCAGCGAGGTCTGTAGCCCGGTATTATAATATTAAGGGTTTTGTTCGAAATGAACCTGATGGATCTGTTTACCTGGAAGCGGAAGGGAATGAAGCGGATCTGAAGGAATTCATTGAGTGGTGCAAAACAGGTCCCGGGGGAGGATGGATAGATGACACAATTGTTTCAGAAGGACCCGTGAGAAATTTTAATGCTTTTGAAGTCCGGTTTATTTGATTGTTTTATGCTACACGGTGGAAGATACATTGATTCCAGTTATTCTGTTCCGCCGGTATTTAATAAGTGCGGTAATACCCGAAACAAGCAGCCAGGCAGTAAGAAAGATAATCACCGCCGACAGACCCATCAGGAGGTATTCATCTTTATAAAAGAAATCCAGCAGATTGTCTAACATAGCCCATATGGTAACAAAAAGTACAAATATCATTGGGATAAGCGTAAACAATATATTTTTCCCTTTATAATACAAATAAAGTGAAACCACACCGAGTGCCAGGGCTGCCAGCAACTGGTTAAGTGAACCGAATAATGGCCATAAGATCAGTGCTCCTGTCGCACCGGGTTTTATAAACGTCATGATGGTGGCTGCCAGAACGACCAAAAATGTTGCGGCGTACCTGTTATGAACAGGTTTCCTGATGCGGCCGGTTTTATCTTTAAAGATCTCCTGAAGAGATAACCTCTGTATCCTGGTAGCAGAATCAATGGTTGTATTGGCGAAACTGACGATAAAAACGGCAATCAATGATTTACCGAACAAGGTTGGTAATCCCAGTCTGTTGAATAGATTGGATGCACCCACGACAAATGCTTCCAGTTTCGCATCTATGCCGGCAAAAGCTGCCCATGAACTGTAATGATGCCTGAATGCTTCCAGGCCTGAGTAGGATTTCCCATTATCTTCAAATCCCATTCCAAGTCCTGCAGCAACTGCCATCAACACCAGAACAGCCAGAAAACTTTCCCATATCATTCCTCCATATCCGATAAACAGAGTGTCATTTTCTTTATCAACCTGCTTGACTGTAGTCCCTGAACTTGCCAGCGAATGAAATCCTGAAACAGCACCACATGCTATGGTAATAAAAAGAATTGGCATGAGTCCCGGAATATCACTGTCGCCTGCAAATGCGTTGCTGTTAACAGCCGGTGCTGTAATCACAGGATGTGCAACAATTAATCCTGCCATCAGTAAAACCATTGCGACAAGTAGCTGGTGGGAATTGATATAATCCCTTGGCTGTAATAACTTCTGGACAGGAATGGTGGATGCAAAGAAAACATAAATAAATAGCAGTATGCACCAGGTTATGACAGATGAGCCAAAAACAGGAGGTACTCTGACCGGCAGGTAAACACCGGCAATGATGGAGGCATACATAAATAACACAGCAATGATTGAATATACCAGGTCATTTTTGCCATTCCTGATTTGCCATCCAAGCCAGACAGCAATTGGTATCTGCATCCAGACCGGAACTACTGCTTCGGGATACATTTCAAATAATACGCCGACGATCATAGCAAATACGGATAAGACAATGAACAGAAGGAGCTGCATGATGAACTGGAACACATACCTTGTACCCGGACTGATAAGATCACCTGTCAGGTCCCCGATACTTTTGCCCTGGTTCCTTGCAGATACGACCAGTGTGGAAAAGTCATGCACAGCACCCATAAAGATTGATCCAAGAAATACCCAGATAAATGCCGGAAGCCAGCCCCAGATAATCCCGATTGCCGGTCCAACAATCGGCCCGAGGCCTGCAATGGTCGTAAAATGATGTCCGAATATGATGTGCTTTTTTGATGGCACATAATCCACTCCGTCATAATATTGATGAGCAGGCATGGAAGCCTGGTCATCAAGTTTAAATAATCTTCTTCCCAGGAATCTTCCATATGTTCCGTAAGCCAGGATATAACCGGCAAATGCAAGGAGGGCCAGAAGAAGTGAATTCATTGCAGGAAGTTAATTCGGTTGCTTATTCAAAAGTTAATTCTGTATTAGTATTTATGTCATCCCGAATTCGCCGTAAGGCGGATGAGGGATCTCGTACGAGTTCTCTATTTCGACTGTTTAAATTGACGATCACTTCTTTCCAGTGGATTTGGTATAATATCGTATTTTTTATCCCGGATTATTATTAAGCTCACGAGTTCCCTCAGTCGCTCGCCTGCAGGCAGGCTTCACTCCTTCGGGATGACCCGTTTCATTCACAGGTGTGATAATCATCCGGTGACTGGGAATTATCAAACGATTAGTCACACTTTTATCCAAACTTATACCTTTTCCTGATCGCCTTATCAATCTTCCATGTGCATTCCAGTCCGGCTTCAAAAGTTACCAGGTCACCTTTTTCAAAATGGATAACTGAACCATCAGCGGCAGTTACTGTTGCGGATCCTTCAAGGATCAGACAGGTTTCCCTTTCATCATAGAACCACGGGAATTCGGAAGGTTCTTTACTCCATATTCCCCAGCTTTCCGCTTGAGTGATCTCCTCCTCAGAGGGTTTGTATTTGGACATCATAACTCTGAATGTTTTGATTTGGCTGCTAAAGATAACTATTAAAGTTTAATCAAATCCTCATTCCTCAGCCACCCAATGTTACCATCACTGAGCTTGATTTCCCTCCATTCACCCAGTTGATCAATAATTTCAACCTTTGTTCCCTCATGAAGCTGGAAAAGATCCGTCCCGCCAGAATCCGGGGATCCTTTAATTGTTACGGAAGGAGAAAAAATAATTGCCCAGTTGTTGTTATAGACATTTCTTTTCTGTTCGTAAGAAAAAAGAAAAGTCGTAATAGAAATTACCAGAAATCCAAGAGCCAGCCAGAACGACAGCTTCCTGAGGTTGATCCGGCGAATAAAAAGATATATCAGTAAGAGTCCCAGAGAAAGCACAAAAGTAAGCATGCTTATACAGGCCCATTGATCAACTTTCAGGATCGTTATAAAAGCCTTAAACCATTTTTTAAATAATAATTCGGGCAATTCCTCAATATTGTCTACAACATATTGATGGGCAAGATTAAGGTTATGTTGTATCTCTTCATCATAAGGTTCAAGCAGAAGGGCTCTTTCATATTCAACCAGGGCCATTGTTATCTTATGTGACTTAAAATAAGCATTACCGAGATTATAATGTAACTCCGGTGCCTGGTATCCGGAATCAAGAACAGCATTATATTTTTCAATTGCAGATTCGAAATCACCATTGATATAATGGTCATTTCCTTCTACAATAAGGTCATAAAGATCCTGGGCCTGGATTAAAGGTAAGATCAAACTCAACAGTAGAATAATTCCAGTTAACCGTTTCATTACCTCAGATTATGTTCCATTTTTGTTATTACCTTCATGGCTTCAGAATAAAGAGTATCCATCTGTTCCGTACCTGATTGTGGAGAATACCTTGCCATTTCACAATCATCTATTACACGAATAAAGCGATTGATTAAATCTGCATCATCAATATACGAGCTGAGATTCCTTGAAGCTGTGTCTCTTGACAATGCTGATGCAGTAATATTCAATTTATCTCCCAGGTAACCCCAGAAAGCTTTCAGCAGTGCTTCATAGAATTCCTCCTTCAGGTTTTGCTTCAGGTATTGTGATGCCTGCCTGAGTTTTTTCCGTGCTACTTTGCTGGCTTTCCTGTTTTTGAGAAGTTCAATATTCTGTTGTTTTCTTATGTGTGCTCTTCTGAAAAGTACGATAAAAATAAATAGCAACAATGATGATGCATAAACAAGATAAAATGCCGGAGATCCAAAAAGTGTTTTCCCTGTCCGGAACAATTTGAAATGTCCTGATTTAATAAATAAAATATCACTACCGAGGATCTTCAGATCTTCTTTTGACAATCCGGAAACAACACTCACTGCTTCCTCTTCCTCACCCTTTTCGACAGCCATCATGAATTCACCTGTCTGTAAAGAATAATAGTCGTTTTTAGCAGGATCAAAATATGAAAACATAACCGGTGGGATCCGGTAATTACCAGGATGTCTTGGGATTAGAAGATATTCAAAGGTTTTGCTGCCCGTCTGCCCATTTAAAGTATTGCTGATATTGGTTGTCACTTTTGGATCGAAAGTATCAAAGTCAGGAGGAAAATCAATTTTTGGTGATTCAACAAGCTTCAGATTGCCATTTCCCCTGACAGTAAATTTGAGCGTTACAGCATCATTTGTCTTCACGTTTGCTTTATCGACAGACGCATTGATATGCATAGACCCAACAGCACCTGAAAATGTCGCTGGTTGTCCCGATGGCAATGGTTTAACGATGATTTTCACAGGATCAGATTCCAGCATTTTAGATACATTGGTGTAGGAGGGGCCGAAAAAATCGTCAAAAATGCTACGGGGGGTACTTACCTGCTGCCTCACATAAGTCTCAAGCTTGAACGGCTCAATGATGATCTCCCCGCTTTTCTGTGGAAATAATAATACTTTTCTGATGACACCGGTATTGTAAATTACACCATTCACATTTTCTCTTTGAAGGTTGATCTGTGTTGGCGTTTCAATATCCTGTGACCAGAACCCACTGAAATCCGGCATCTCATTACTACCAAAACCGGTGATAGCTAGGCGTGTATAAATTTTTAACGTGGCAATAATATGCTCACCCTGGTAGACAGACTTCTTATCTGTAATAACCCTGACAAAGAGATCCTCATCAGGAAGTTCTTGTGGTTGGGTGGATTGTGCAGGCTGGTCCTGCGGAGTTGGAGAAGGCTTCTGTCCTCCAACAACTTCAACCGTAACCGGATCGGTTGTATACTCTTTCCTGTCAACCACTGCTGTGGCAGGTCCTATTGTAAAGGTTCCCTGGGTTGTCGCCTGAAGATAATAGGTATAGGATATGGTGATGCTCTGGCTGGATTTGCCATTGATGATCTGGAAACTTGTGCTGGTTGATTGGTTTGGACCACTCAGCACATAAAAATTGGTGATATCGGGAGGAGTGAAGGAAGATGGGCGTGCATTCAGGGTAAATGTTAACCGGAATTGTTCACCCACTTCAATCACACGGGGTGCATCGGCCGTGAAGGTCACATCCTGGGCTGCTGCAGTGAAGCAGGTGATAAAAAGAAAATGTAATATAATATTTATTAGCTTCATTAACGGATTATTTTCTCCGATCTGTTAACTAACTATGTTGTGTGTAATCATTTCTTTCTCGTCTTGTTAATAAAATCTATTGTCATACTGTTATTCACCGATTAAAAATCTACCTGAGATTGGCTTTACGTCATCCTGAACTTGTTTCAGGATGACGTAAATTCTGCCCAGGTGTTAGTATTTTCCCTTATCAAATCATCACCAATCCTTCAGCACTGTAACCCTGACAGCTTTTGCCTGTTGTTTTTTTAATTCTTCCAGCAGTTTCTTTTCATCCTGCTGCATGGCTTCCAGTATCCTGTTTGCATCTTCTTCAGAGATCTTATTCTGCTGTTGTTCCTGCTCTCGTTGTTCCTGATCCTGATCCTGTTCCTGTTGTTGCTGTTGCTGCTCCTTCTCCCCCTCCTGATCCTGCTGCTGATTCTCCTGGTTTTGCTGTTGTTGTTGCTGCTGCTGTTGTTGCAACATGCTCATCGCATATGCGAGATTATGTTTGGTATCCTGATCATCCGGATTATGTCTCAATGCGTTTTTATACGCTTCAATACTTTCTTCCAGCTTGTTTTCATTTAACAGTGAATTTCCCAGGTTATGATATATCCTGCCGAGATTTATGTTATCAGTTTTTTCATCGGAAAGATCTGCAAACCGCCTTGTTGCATCCTCATATTTATCCTGTTTGTATAAAGCGTCACCGAGGTTAAAATTAGCCTCGAATGATGATTGATCTTTTTCGAGTGATTTGCGGTAAAGAACTTCTGATTCCTGATAAGCTTCCTTTTTATATTCCTTATTACCCTGCCTGATATATTTCCGCCCTCCCTGTGCAATTGCCCAGGATTGAAGACAAATCAGAACAATTCCTAATAATATGGTTCTTTGGAAATTCATCTTTCGAATATTCTAATTTTATTAAGCCATCTGTTCTTTCTCTCAAGAGTGAAAAATTCAATTAACAACAGTATAAGTCCTGCACCAAAAAGATATTGAAATCTTTCATCGAAGTCGGAATATATTTTCGCATCCATTTCCTGTTTTTCCATCTTATTGATCTCATCGAATATTATATTCAATCCCACTCTGGAATCCGTTGATCTGATGTATACACCATTACCGGCAGCAGCAATTTCCTGCAGCATCCTTTCATTCAGTTTGCTGATGACAACCTGGCCCTGCCGGTCTTTTCTGTAAGTATTCTGGCCTCCCGGACCGGGGACAGGAATCGGTGAACCTTCCGGAGACCCAATTCCTATGGTATGAACGGTGATTCCCTTTTCAGCAGCCATCCTTGCAGCCTCTACAGCGTCATCCTCATGATTTTCCCCGTCTGTTATGACAATCAAAGCCTTACTGGAATTCTCTGCGGGAGTAAATGATCTCATTCCCATTTCAATGGCAGCGCCTATTGCTGTACCCTGCTTCGGGACAATTTCAGTGTTGATCGATTCGAGAAATAATTTCACCGATACGTAATCTGTTGTAATAGGGACCTGGATATATGGATCCCCTGCAAATACAATCAGTCCGATCCTGTCATTTACCAGCCGGTCAACAAGTTTTGAAATAGATTGTTTGGCACGTTCCAGGCGGTTGGGCGTTATATCTTCAGCCAGCATGCTGTTTGACACGTCAAGTGCAATGATGATCTCCACCCCTTCCCTTTTCACCTCCCTGAGCTTTGAACCAAACTGTGGCCTTGCAACACCAAGGATTAAAAATATTAAAGTAAGTACAATCAATACAAACTTAAGAACCGGTTTTCCTGGAGCTGATTCGGGCATCAACTCAGATAAAATTTCCCTGCTGCCATACCTCTCAAGAGCCCTGCGCCGTGTATACAATACTAATGCAAGCAGTATCAGCAATACCGGTATGGTAAACAATAAGTTGAGATATTCTATGTTACCAAATCTAAACATAAGCGGTTTTCAGTTTTCGGTTCTCGGTTCTCGGTTGTTGTGGGATTTGAGTTGTGGGTGTGATCAACCACAGAGTTTCAAAGAGAATGAATAGAGGGCCTCAGAGGATACTTGAAGCTCTAAACTCCATGCGCCATGCTCTATGCTCCATGTACCATGCTCTATGCCTCACGGGATATTTCTTAAAACAGTATTCCTTAATAATATCTCGGCGAGCAGCAGAAAAACCGCTGCCAGCCCAAATGTCATATATTCCTCCTGCTTTTTACTATATTCCTTCACATCAATCTTTGATTTCTCCATCTGATCGATCTCTTTATAAATCTCAATGAGTTTCTGGTTGTTTGTTGCCCTGAAATATTTTCCATCAGTCATCCGGGCAATATCTTTCAATACCTCTTCGTCAATTTCTACCGGAACCTGCCTGATCTGTGTGCCAAAAGGAGTTTGTACGGGAGCCGGTGCCATTCCCTGTGTCCCAACACCAATGGTATATACCCTGATATTAAACGTGTTTGCAATTTCAGCAGCAGTAATTGGTGCAATTTCACCCCTGTTATTAACTCCATCTGTTAACAGGATGACCACTTTACTTTTAGCTTTGCTATCTTTTAAACGGCTCACAGCGTTAGCCAGTCCCATGCCAATGGCTGTACCGTCCTCAATCATTCCACTCTGAATATCCTTGAACAGGTTGATTAAGACTGCGTGATCAGTTGTAAGTGGACACTGGGTAAAACTTTCGCCACTGTAGACGACAAGTCCGATCCGATCGTTGCGGCGGCCTGAAATAAATTCCATTGCAACATTCTTAGAAGCCTCCAAACGGTTTGGTTT
>LJUQ01000278.1 GCA_001304505.1 Bacteroides sp. SM23_62_1 | reverse complement strand
GTAACAGAAAAGAGTCCGGTTTCCAACCATACACAGTTTCAATAATCCCCGGTAAATAAAAAATCCCATTAAAATCAAATCCACTCCGGCAACGGACAACCAACAATTCATATCCGCTTACCCGCTTTTCCGCTTTTCCGCTTTTCCGCTTTTCCGCTTACCCGCATTAACGCTTCAACGCTTCAACGCTTCAACCCACTCCTCCCTCTCACACCCTCACCCACTCCTCCGCTCCTTTAGGGGCGACATTTCAATTTTACTTTCTACTTTTGCTTTTATTTACATCACAAGAATATCCCTCAATGATACTGCCTGAACCCTCAATATACATCTTCGATATCAGGCTCGACGAGCCCGTCACCACCCTAACTGACCTCCTCGTGGCAGGGGTAAGTCTGTACGCTCTTTTCCAACTGTTAAAGAGACCTGCTCAAAATAAAATTCATCATTATCTCAGGTTCTTTTTCCTGGGTATGGCATTATCAACAGCCTTGGGTGGATTGATTGGGCATGGATTCTTCTACCTGTTTTCACCCCCATGGCAGTTGCCGGGATGGATGGCCAGCATGATTGCCATTGCTTTCCTGGAGCAGGCATCCATTGACCAATCATCAGGATTGCTCAGACCAGGGCTTTCAAAATTTCTTACATGGCTGATTATTATTGAATTGACAGCTTTCACTGTCCTCACAGTGATGACCATAGATTTTATCTTTGTGGTTATTCATACAGCCTTCGGACTGTTAATTATCGTCGCCCCACTGCAACTATTTCTCAGGATCCATAACAATAATCCAGGCAGTACCTGGTTTTTGGCAGCAATTAGTATAACTGCCATTTCCACACCATTCTTTATAAACCAGTGGATCATCCATCAATGGTTCAATCATTTCTGTATCTGCCATACCTTGATTGCTATAAGTATGTGGTTCTTCTATAAAGGGGCTTTGAAAATAATATCAAGCTGATTACTCTGCCTCATACTCGCCTGAAAACAAATAGGTGCCTGATGGAGCAGGGAGCAGGGAGCATGGAGCAGGGAGCATAGAGCAGGGAGCAGGGAGCATGGAGCAGGGAACGTGGAGTAAAGCCATTACCGTTGAAGAGTGTAATAGAGAAAATCCGGTTTCCAACCTGACACACTCAGACACTTCCGATTTCCAGTATAAACATCTCGTTCCTCATAGACGTAAGTATAGAACTGGACAGAACAGACCCTCCTTCCAACCGGACACATTCAGCCATTTCAGATTTCCAATTGGACCTGAACATGAAGGATGCATGGCAGAAAGCCCTCACCCTGCTAACCAGCATACCCTCACTTTTGGACTAAAGAATAATAATAATTAATTTAGTTAGCCCAGAATTTCAACATCACTCAATCTCAAATTAATCCATAATCATGAAAAATATCATTCATAAACTCTTATCCGGAGGAGTTACTCCTTTCCTTGTTATTACTGCATGTTTTATATTAAATACGGGTTATCTTTCCCTTCATGCCCAGAGCATTATTTATGTGAATCATGCCGCCACGGGGGCTAATGATGGAACTTCCTGGACGGATGCTTTCACGGATCTGCAATCTTCTCTCGGCACAGCGACAAGCGGGGATACCATCTGGGTGGCAGCCGGAACCTATAAGCCTACCGCAACCACTGATCAAGCCATATCCTTCGAGCTGATGGACAGTGTAGCGGTATACGGGGGATTTGCCGGAACAGAAAGTAGCCTGGATGAACGAAACTACAATACCAATACAACTACCCTGAGTGGGGAAATTAGCACAGGATCCATCACGGATAATACCCGGCATGTGGTAAAGGGAGCCAATTATGCCAGGCTGGACGGATTTACGGTCACCCTGGGATATGGCGATGATGACATTGACAGGGGCGGGGGATTGCTCAATGACACGGTTTCCTATATGAAGGTCTGCAATTGCATTTTCACGTTGAACAGGGCTCCCCAGGGAGGTGGTGTAGCCAATCATCGTTGCGGGGATTCCGTGGTATATTACGGTTGCACATTCCTTGAGAATATTGCCACCAATGGGGGTGGTATGATGAATTCCGAATGTGCAGCAACTGTGATCAATTGTACATTCTACAATAATTCACTTGTATCCACCTGGGGTACAGAGCGTTACGGTGGAGCTGTCTATAACTGGAACGTCGATCCGGATGTAACACAGGACCAGTATGCCCATTTCATTAATTGTACTTTTTATGGGAACACTGCAGTAGAAGGAGGTGCCATACATAATCGATGGGATAAAAATATGGTTATCAATTGTATTTTATGGAACAATTCAGCAGGAACCGGAAATGATATTGCCAATTCGGCTGCAGCCGGATGTGACGTTTCATACAGTTGTATCCAGCAGGATGGATACGCCGGAACAGATGGGAACATCAGCGAGAACCCTTTTTTCAATGATGCTGATAACGGTGATTTCAGGCTGAACGGAGCCTCTCCCTGCATCGATGCAGGTGATCCGTTCTCACCCAAAGACAGCGATGGGACACGGGCGAATATGGGTGCCTATTATTCAGTTTACAAACATCCTCTGGATGCCGCCATTTATGAAATCGTTGAGCCGGGAAGTCCCTTTCAGTACGGGCTCAATGATGTAAAAGTCACTTTCAAAAACTACGGAACCACTACCTTGACGTCCCTTAACATCAACTGGGAGGTGGACGGCAATTCACAAACCACATACAACTGGAGCGGTTCATTGGCTTCCGGGGAGATCAGTGATACCCTCACCCTGGGATCCTATAATTTCGATTTCAATATCCATACCATTACTGCCTGGACTTCCGTTCCTAACGGAAGCACGGATGATTACCAGGATAATGATACCATTGAGGTGAGTGTTAACGGTTGTAATCCCCTGACCGGTACCTATACCATCGGCAGCGGTGGCAATTATACCACTTTCTCGGCTGCAGTCAGTGACCTGACCAATGGTTGCGGAATCAGCGGACCTGTAACATTCCTGGTGAAGGAGGGGACCTACAATGAACAGATTGTTATCCCCGAGATACCGGGAGTGTCAGAAGAGGACACCATCGTATTCAGATCAGAAACAGGCGATACCGCGGATGTTACCCTTTCATACAATGCAGGTGCATCCAACATCTATACCGTAAAACTGGATGGTGCGAAAACATGGCACTGGTATATTCACCCGGAGAGTACATGGACTTGAACAATATTTTTGAAGGTAACCTTTTCAAGAATGGATCTTTTGGCATTTACTGGAGGGGAAACGGTAATGACCGGGATTCAGTATCCATCGAGGTCATAGGAAACGATTTTCAGGATCAGTCGGAGGCGGCTATGGACCTGTGGAACATTAAAACTCCGGTGATCAGCGGCAACCGCATCCGGGGCAAATCTACAGACCCATCCGGAAGTTATGATTACGGCATCAGGATTAACCAGGTCTACGGATTTCCCGGTCATGAAGCCCTGATCAGCAACAATTTCATTTTCTTTGAGATGCGCTATTCCAATAATTATTATTTCCCAATATACATTACCAATGCCCGGTACTTCGACATTTTTCACAACAGCATTAACATTACCAAGATACCGGGCAACCTGTATAATTATATTTTCGATCCTCTGAAAATAGGCTCCGTCGATCATTTCAGGATCATGAATAACATCTTCGTCAACCTGGTGTATGATCACTTCATCACCTACGAGACTGAAGATGACTTCCAGAGCGACTACAACAATTTTTACGGGGGAGAGGGAGTTTTCGATCTCGCTGCCTGGCAGGCCTCATCCGGGCAGGATGCCCATTCCATGAGCGTGGATCCCAGGTTTGTGGCTTCTGATGACCTGCATGTAGCCCATCCATTCCTCAATGGTGCAGGAACTCCCCTGGACAGGGTGACTACCGACATCGACGGTGAACCCAGGAATCCGGCGAATCCGGACATCGGTGCGGATGAATTCGAACCCGGACCGGCCATGGCAGGAACCTACACCATCAATCCGGCGGGCGGGGATTTTAATAGCTTCACCGAAGCCGTCGATACTATGTACCATAACTCACTCGCGGGGCCGGTCATTTTCGATGTGGCCAATGGGATCTACAATGAACAGATCCACCTCCACGACATCCCGGGGAGTTCTGAAACCAATACTATTACCTTCCGCTCGGCCTCAGCAGACAGCACGACGGTAACCCTGACATTTGATGCCAACAGTGCAGGGAATAATTATACCTTAAAACTGGACGGCGTGCAGGCCGTTACCTTCCGGGACATGACCCTTTCGGCCACTGATCCCGTGTTCAGCCGGGTGGTGGCCATGACGAATGCTCCTTCGGGCAACCGGTTCCTGAACAACCGGATCATTGGAGTGCCGGGATCATCTGAGCTCATCTGGTCAGATGCCACTTCAGACAGCAATAATGTATACTCAGGTAATGTGTTTTCAGGCGGGGATTATGGGCTTTACCTGGAAGGAAAAGAATATGATCAGGCAGGTTCCCCTGCCGGAACAGAGATCACTGGAAATTATTTTCAAGACCAGGCAGAATCAGCAATTTATCTTAAGTTCCACAAACAACCCCTGGTGGAATCAAACCTCATTGAGTCGGATTCAACCTGCACAGGGATCTCCCTGTTTTATCCATTCGACTTCTTTACTGTGAGCAAAAACCGGATCCATCTGAGAAACAGTGGCAACGGTATCGAAAACCTGTACGGGGTCTACACCGACACCGGTTTGATCAGCAACAACCACATATTCATCTATGATACCCTGGGAGCAAATGGAATATACACTAACTCAGATTTTGCCCGGCTGAGGATCATGCACAATTCCGTTCATATTTCCGGGCGCCATAGCGGAAGCAATGCATTGCATATTTATTATTTGTGCAATCCGTATGTTGAGCTGTACAACAATATCCTGTCCAACCGGGCATTTGGCCGTGCAATCCAGAATAGAGTCGATAAGAGTGACTACAACGATCTGTTTACCAACGGAGAATACCTGGCCTATACCGAGAAGACCCTGGAAAAATGGCAGACTGCTTACAACCTGGACATAAATTCGGTTTCGGCACCACCCTATTTTTATCCGGATACGAGCTATTTATGCTTCAATCCTTTGCTGAATAATGCCGGTACCCCGCTTGATGAGGTTCCCGACGACATCGAAGGGGAAACCCGTGATCTGTTAACGCCGGATATCGGCGCCGACGAATTTGACCTGGACGGAGCCCCGCTGAGCGGTAACTATACAATCGGAACCGGCGGGGATTATTTAGATTTTGCCGGAGCGGTAGCCGACCTGGCCGGAAGAGGCATCAGTGGAGCAGTTAATTTTGAAGTGAAAACCGGGACTTACAAGGAGCAGGTATTCATCCCTGAGGTTGCCGGAGCCAGCGAAACAAACACCGTCACCTTCCGCTCGGAAAGCGGCGACTCTTCGGATGTGTTGCTAACATTCAGTCCCCTGGGCCTTGATAGCCGCCTCAGATGTGTATTGATGCTGGATGGAACCGATCATCTTATACTGGAACATATATCAATAAGCACGGGTGAAGATTTTGGATGGCCCCTGTATCTTTCCGGAGAAGCCACCGGGAATGTCATCAGTAACAACCGGCTTTTCTATGGAAAAACCACTTCGGCAAATGATAATGACCGGGCACTGATCTACTCCAGCGGCAGCCTGGACAGCAATAATTTATTCGCCTTTAACCGATTGGAGAATGCTCCTGTGGGAATGGCCATCCTGGCATCATCCACCGGTGATTCCATTACCGGCACCAGGATCAGGAATAATGTCTTCAGGAACATCGGGTACCGGGGAATTCATCTTTCTTATCATGATGATTTTGAGATCAGCGGGAACGATGTTGAGGTCAAGGAAGGGTCATATAATTACGGTATTTTAACAGATAATTCCAGGGGTATGGTCTTCAATAATTTTGTACGCCTGGCAACTACCAACGGGGGCAAGGGGATCTACCTGACCGGTTCGGGCTATGCCGTTTATCACAACACGGTGAAAATCACCGGGTCAACCTCAAACAGTGAATCCCTGTTCCTGTCATCATCCGGAAGTATATCCATGAATAATGTGCTTGTCAATCTTGCCGGGGGTAAGTCTGCTTATTATGATACCACAGAGCTTAATTCCGATTATAATCTTTATTACACGACCGGATCCCTGATGATCACCGCTACCGGCAGCATTCATAGCAGCGATATTGAAGAATGGCAAACGGAATCATCCGGGAGGGACTTACACTCTATTTCACGTGAACCACAATTCCTTGCTGACACCAACCTGCATACAACCGATCCCTGGCTGAATAACATCGGTACACCACTGGCAGAAGTAACAACAGATATCGACGGGGAACCCAGGGATCCCGCATATCCGGATCCCGGTGCCGACGAATTTGAAGGAATCATGCCGTTTGCAGGAGAATATACCATTGGCCCGTCAGGTGATTTTGCTACATTCACCGATGCGGTTGATACCATTGCACCGGTGGGATTAATGGGGCCTGTTATCTTTATCGTGGAAAGCGGGACCTACAATGAACAGTTCGTGATTCCCGAAATACCTGAAATATCCGAAACCAATACCATCACTTTCAAATCCGCTTCAGGTGACAGTACCGATGTTATACTCGGATTTAAAGCAACCATATCCGAAAATTATACGGTCAAGCTTGACGGTGCTAAATACATTATCTTTCAGGATATGACAATAAAGGCCCTGGATACAGCTTATACCCGGGTAGTGGAATTTGCCAACGGGGCCTCAAATAATGTCATTGCCAATAATGTTATAGTGGGCGGGGGTACCGAAAATGCTGCCATCTTTTCCATCGGGTCTAACGACAATAATAACATATTTGAAAACAACCTGATCAGGGATGGGAAAATCGGGATCCAGATGGTAGGAGAATCAAGCGTGAACAGAGAGGCCGGCACACAGATCACAGGTAATATATTCGACAACCAGGTTAGCTCACCGATATACCTGACAAATCAGGATGTGCCCATCGTAATGAATAACCGGATAATACATGGACAATTGAATGAGACCAGCTGGGCAGGAATTTATCTGGAGAATGTATACGGAAAATGGGATACTCTGGGTCTTTTTGCTAATAATGTTGTTCATGTTTATACAAATTATACCGCGCATGGTATCTCGATAAAGAACTCAAATTACCTCCGGTTCTATCACAACTCGGTCCATATAACTGGTATTGCTGATGAAAGCCGTTCATTTCATCATGAAAGCGGGAATAATATTCACCTGACAAATAATATATTTTCGAATACTGCAGGCGGATTGGCCCTTGTTACGTTCAATAGCGGAGGATTAACCAGCGATTACAATGACCTTTATACGGATGGCAACCGGTTTATCTATACTGATATCTGGATCAATGACCTTCAAACATGGCAAAATACCTATGGAAAGGATCCTCATTCATTTTCAGTTAATCCCATGTACTATGCAGATACAAACCTGCACGTGTATCAACCATTATTGAATGGATCCGGCATACCGCTGGCTGTTATTGACAGGGATATGGACGGGGAATCCAGGGATCCGGTAAGGCCAGATATCGGTGCTGATGAATTCAGCGAAGCCCACTTCACCCTTATGATGGAAGATACTACTATCTGCATTGGTTCCCAGATTGAAATCGATGCCGGGGAAGGATATGATTCCTATTTATGGAGCACCGGTGAAACCACCCGGAGCATAACAGTTGATACAACCGGGATCGACCAGGTATATTACCGCGTAACCATCACTCATAATACATATAATTACATGGATAGCGTACAGGTGTCCTTCACTGGCCCCGTCGTAAATCTTGGCCCCGATGCAGCATACTGTACAGATGGATCTGTTTTGCTGGATGCAGGGACCGGGGCATTCACATACCTATGGTCTGATATGAGTACCGCACAGACCCTGTCGGTATCAACAACCGGTCAATACTCCGTAACAATCACAGATACATATGGATGTACAGATGCGGATACGGTAAACATTACACTCAATCCATTACCCGATGTTACAATCATAACTGAAACGGATGCTTTGAGGATTGATGCCCCATCTATCGTGACATACCAGTGGTATATGGATAATAATATCATTGATATGGCAACTGCCAGTGTATATAATCCAATCCAATCAGGAGATTATTTTGTATTTGTCACGGATGGAAATAATTGCTCCAACTATTCAGATACTGTCCATTATGAGATAAGTACAGTGGAAACGCTTTGGGGTAGCGGATTGGTAAATATTTATCCGAATCCTGCAACAGGATCATTGTTTATCAATTTCACGGGAGTTACTTCTCCGGCAAAAGTTCAACTCCTCAACATCGTTGGCAATGTTGTTTATATCCAGGAAATCAATGATCCGGCGCACCAGTCTGAGACCAGGATTGATCTCACCGACCTGCCGGAAGGGATCTATTTTGCTGTGATTCAGATCGATGCCCGCAGGATTGTGAGGAAGGTTATCGTGGAATGAGTGAAAATGGTACTCAGGTAAGGGAAGAAGGCGAAGGGATGATAGTTGTTGGTTGTCAGTTTTCAGTTCTCAGTTCTCGGTTTTTAGTTTTCAGTTATCGGTTGTAGGTTGTCAGTTGTCGGTTGTCAGTTATCAGTTGTCAGTTATCAGTTGTCAGTTGTCAGTTGTCAGTTGTCGGTTGTCAGTTGTCGGTTGTCAGTTGTCGGTTGTCAGTTGTCGGTTGTCAGTTGTC
>LJUQ01000277.1 GCA_001304505.1 Bacteroides sp. SM23_62_1 | reverse complement strand
GAAGAAAAGCCCGGCAGGTTCGAGATAGCCTCCGGAGGAACATTATTCCATGATGAAATCGGTAATCTTTCCTCTTCCTTACAGGCAAAATTACTAACCGTTATTCAAAACAGGGAGGTGACAAGGGTCGGAAGCAGTTATCCTGCGCCGGTGGATATAAGGCTTATCTGTGCCACCAACAAACCTATTCACCGGATGACTGAAAAAGGTGAGTTCCGCCAGGACCTGTTATACCGCATCAATACGGTTGAAATCCACCTGCCTCCCCTGCGGGAAAGAAGAGAAGATATCGTGAGGTTATCTAATCACTACCTTAAAATTTATAAAAATAAATACAAGAAACCTGAACTGGTTATTGGAAACGAGACTTATAAGAAATTACGGGAATATCACTGGCCCGGTAATATCAGGGAACTGGCACATGCTGTTGAAAGAGCTGTAATCATGAGTGAAAAGGACATCCTTCAATCCGCAGATTTTTTAATTGGTATGACAGGGTGGGAACAACCACCCGAAACCCTGAAGATCGGTGATATTGAAAAAACAGCTATTATAAATGCCATGAAAAAGGGACATAAAAATATGGACAAGGTTGCTGAAGAACTGGGATTGAGCCGGAGTACGCTATACAGGAAGATAAAAAAATATGGATTATCCTGATGAAACGTATTTCCTATAAAATCAATATCCTGATCAGGATAATCCTGATTCTTGGATCAGGATTTACTGCAATTATTATTCTTACCCAGACACACTTCTGGCTTGTCTCTGCCTGGATTGCCCTTGCCATGGTAATATTAATTATAGAATTATTTCATTATCTCTACAGGTCAAGAAAAGCTTTAAAGGAGTTTTTATTATCGATCAGCCAGGAGGACTTCAGTACACTTTATACTGCCGATGAATATGATGAAGAAACAACCAGGGCATACAAAATGATCCTCGAAAAGTTCCGCGATCTACGAATCAAGAAGGAATCCCATTATCAATATCTTTTAAGGATCATTGAACATGTTGATACAGCCCTGATCTGTCTTGATCATCTGGGAAACGTAAATCTGATAAACAGGTCGGCTAAAACTTTGCTTGAAATTCCTGATATCAGGGATTTGAAACCAATGATGAAAATTGATAGTAACCTTGTGAAACTTATCCATGATACCGGATCAGGTCAAAAAGCTTTGATCAAAATTATCAGGAATGGAAAATTGTTAAACTTATCTGTCAGAGCCACTGAATTTTTTCTCGAAAACAAAAAATACAAGCTTGTATCTCTCCAGGATATCAAAACCGAATTGGAAGAACAGGAAGTGGAATCATGGCAAAAGCTGGTAAGGATTCTCACCCATGAGATTATGAATTCAACTGTTCCGATAACCAATATGGTTTCATTTGCACGGGAATTTCTGGTTGATGGAAAAGGCCGGCCAAAAGCTGTACCCGGCCTGAATAAGGAAGAGATAGGGGACTTGGTAGAAAGTCTGAAAACTGCAGAGATACGTGGCCAGGGACTGGTTAATTTTGTCCGGTCCACCAAAAGCCTGACACAGATTCCCAGGCCATCTTTCAGGAATGTATCCATAAATGAGCTGTTTAGAAGAGTACAGAACCTGTTCAAACAGGAATTGCATCAGAGTGGTATCCGGTTGAAACTCGCTTTTTGCCAGCCTGACATTCTCATCAAAGCTGATCTTGAACTGCTGGAACAGGTGATCATTAACTTAATCAGAAATGCTATTGAAGCAGTTTCCCCTATAGCTGGCCCTCTTATCCAGCTTACAGCGGAGTACGATACAGGAAATACAGTAATAATTCGTGTGCAGGATAATGGTCCTGGGATCAAAAAAGAAATCTTAGATCAAATCTTCATCCCATTTTTTTCTACTAAAAAAAATGGTTCGGGAATAGGATTGAGTCTCTCCAGGCAAATAATGAAATTACATAAAGGCAGTATCGAGGTTGAATCCGAACCGGGTTCTGGGACCAGCTTTGTTCTTAAATTTTAAAAAGTTCCTGGTCTGTAGCTTATGTACTGAAGATGTAGCTCATGAATGGCCAGATATAGATCTGTTCATTATTTCAGACCAATTCAGTGGAAATGTCTTTGATGATTTATAGAAAAAGTATCCCGCGCGTAATTCCCTTCAATAGTATTTTACCTTTGTTACAACAATATTAAAATACTAATTTTGTTTCAAATGGTATTTATTGTTTGAAATTGAGGTGGTGTGTCACAACCCCTCTTCTATATTATACCTGTGCTAAGCATGAACCAGTTGGTTGTGTTTCATACCGTTGATGACTGAATGTGGGACTGTGTCACAACTAATATTTCACGCAATGATCGCCAAGAAAACATGAAGTACGCAAAGAATATGTATCTGTTAACCAACACTTTGCAGTCTTTGCGATAACTTTGTGTGCTCTGCGTGAAGCCTTAAATTGAAGTTGTGACACATACCCTAATTGACTTTTAATGTTTTATTTAAAAAATTAGACTTATACTTCCTGACAAGTGAGACAGCTCATAATTATTGTATACTTATCGATTTGCTTTTACCATCCGGTCTGTGCACAGGGTTTCACGGACAGTAACCTGCCGATTATCATTATTAATACGGATCAGGGAGTGGAAATCCCGGATGATCCAAGGGTGCTGGCATCAATGAAAATCATTTACAGGGGCCCCGGTCAGAGAAATTATGTAACAGACCAGAATGATCCTTCCTATCTGAATTACAACGGAAGGATTGACATAGAGATAAGGGGATCCTCCTCCCAGGTCACACCCAAAAAGCAATACGCCTTTACAACCAGAAAGGCTGATAATGTTACCAATAATAATGTGAGCTTATTGGGATTGCCCGCAGAGAATGACTGGGTACTGAACGGCATGGTTTTCGATCCTGCGCTGATACGCGATTATCTCTCCTTTAACCTGTCAAGACAAATCGGAGAATATGCCTCAAGAACAGTTTATTGTGAAGTAATAATCAATAGTGTATACAAAGGACTTTACTTGCTCCAGGAAAGAATTAAAGCCGATAATAACCGGGTAGATATTATGAAGATCAATCCCGCAGATAATACATACCCGCTTGTTTCAGGAGGATATATTACCAAAGCCGACAAAACTACGGGAGGTGATCCCATTGCCTGGACAATGTATTCCTGGGACGGTTATCCTGTGGGTTATATGCATCATTTACCCAAACCGGAAAATGTAACCATGCAACAAAATAATTATATCCATGACCAGTTTGAGCTACTTGCAGCAGAAGCATTTGACGGTAATATTTCTGTTGCAGACGGCTTTCCCTCTGTCATAGATATCCCTTCTTTTATTGATTTCATCATTATCAGTGAACTGGGTTCCAATGCTGATGCATACATGTTCAGTACCTTTTTTCATAAGGATAGAAACGGTAAACTGAGAGCAGGGCCGATCTGGGATAACGACCTTACCTATGGAAATGATTTGTTCTTCTGGGGATTCGACAGAAGTAAAACAGATGTATGGCAATTTTCAAATGGTGATAATGAAGGAGCAAGATTCTGGAGAGACCTTTTCAACAACAGCATGTTCAGGTGTTACCTGTCAAAAAGGTGGAACGAACTTATCCAGCCGGGCCAGCCATTAAACCTTTCAAGCATTGAAACTTTCATAGATAAAACCGTTTCAACAATCAGTGAAGCTGTTGCAAGAGAGAATGCACTATGGGGCAGGGTGGGTAACCATCAGCACCAGATTACAAAAATAAAATCTTTTCTCAGTACAAGGATCGCCTGGATAACCGATAACCTTGGTCCTTATTCTGAATGTAATAATGTTTCTGTTCCACCACTGGTTATTACAAAAATCATGTATCATCCTGCAACCTCCCCTGATTTTCCGGAAGAAGATGACCTGGAATTTATTGAGATCCTGAATAACGGAGATCAGGCCATCAACCTGACCGGTATATATTTCAGCGGGACAGGATTTGTCTTCCAGTTTCCTGTCAATGCGACCCTGGGCCCCCACCTGTCACTTTTTCTTGCCAGCAATGCCTCAGTTTTTCAGGCTAAGTATGGTGTTGCCCCTTTTGGCCAGTATACCAGGCATTTATCCAATAAGAGTGAAAACCTGGTATTAGCCGATGGTTTCGGCAATGTGATTGATAACGTTCTTTATTACGATACTATTCCCTGGCCCGATGCAGACGGAAACGGCAATTACCTGAGTCTGACTGATCCTGGTCTGGACAACAATATGGCTGTAAACTGGTTATCATCATATGAATTATTATTATCTGACAATATTATTCCTGCCGGTATTGATTTTCAGTTATACCCGAATCCCGTAAGTGATATTCTCAGAATTAAGGCTGACTCTGAGATAGGATTACTTAGTGTATCAGATATTCATGGCCGTTTGCTGGTATCCATGTATATCAACCATAAAAGCTATGAACTTGATATGAGTCGATTCACCCGGGGGACATATATAATAAGGATTATCACTGCAGATAAAGCTTATACAGGGAAAATAATGAAAGATTAACGCTAGGGCGATTGAAAGAGCTAATTAATTAAATTCTAAATTTTTTTTTTGTAGTGACGCACCATGGGGCGTCTCTACAAATCTTTCATTACCAATATCATCGATTTAACCGCACAATGCGTTAAAGATTAATCCTATTTCAGGCTTTAGCCATTCGCTGAACAAATAGTATAAACAGGATTGCTTGCTTAAATTTATGTAATTCAATTATCTGCAGAGTTCCTTATTTAAAGTCATTTTATTAATTGACTCATTAAAGCAGCTTCTTATTTATCAGACCCATTTCTGAAACCGGAATTGCCATGGCTTCTTTACTGAGAATATATGATGTGGTGCCAGGGAATAGTACAAATTATCCCTATAATTGAAAATCTTCAATAACTACTCACATGAATTTTGTCAGAGCCGGGGCATCGGAACCTTTAACTGCAAATCCATAGTTATAAAAACCGCACGTATTAACCATATTTCTCCGGTTAAATTCTGTTAAACATAAATAACTTAATGACAATCACTTAACTTCTGCCGATGAGTGATCAGCTTGCTCCGGTCAAAGGTGGAAAAGACCAATGATTTTTCTCATTTCACACAAAATTCAAAAAAATTTATCCGGCAAAACCACAAAGTGCAACCGGGGTAGTTTTATAATGTCTTTACCTGTAAAGCCAAAAAGTAAAGACAAATGAGAATCCTGAAAATGATACTGGGAATTGCTTTATTAAATGCAATATTTTACGCTGCAGATGCACAGGAACTAACACAGATAATCCGCGGACAGGTTATTGATATTGAATCACAAACCCCGTTGGCTTTTGCCACAATTACCGTAATTACAACTGATTCATTACTGGGAACGATATCAGATGATAATGGTAATTTCCGTTTCGAAAAAGTACCGGTTGGGAGACATAATATTAAAGTGTCATATATGGGTTATGAGACTCAGGTGATTCCTGAACTGATGGTTTCCACCGGAAAGGAAGTGGTACTGACAATAAAAATGAAAGAACAGATTTCCGAGTTGAAGGAGGTGACCGTTAAGGCCTTTACAAAAAAAGATAAACCATTAAATAGTATGGCTGATGTAAGTGCGCG
>LJUQ01000276.1 GCA_001304505.1 Bacteroides sp. SM23_62_1 | reverse complement strand
CCTGGCAGCAAAGTCATGCTGAAAATCTTCACGCCACCGCCACAGTGTCACATGGTTTCCGGAGTATGTTGCTGTATCCCTGCGAATAGCCCTTCCCCAATCATTCGGTATCCGGGGTGTAAACTCATCAGCAGCATTCGTCCAGATAGGCCTGGTCTCCGGTTCAAAGGGCACACCTCCTGTAAACCTCGGATTAACCGGTTCGGAAGGCGGTTCTGGTAAGTAGAGTTCATAACGTCCTCCCCAGCTGCCCCAGCCGGGATTAGCATGGTCATTCAGACCGTTCCGGATCAGCATCAGCCAGGATGGTGTGTCACCTTCCATTCCATAAGCAACATCAGGGTAAAGAGCACCAAGCGGACCATGACCCTGCTGGATATTTTTTGTCAGCCACTCATTACTGATGACTTCGTTGTTTGCTCCGGCAAAGCTGCGGGTAATGGCCGACCAGGTGGCTGTGAAGTAGCTGCCCGGGCTGACAATATAGAATAAATCCGGAAAAGTTTTACGCATCCATGCACCCGAATCATCCTGGTCCGAGATTGTATAAACCCTTATCTTATCTACCAGCCTTTTTGCTTCTGATGCACTTCTGGTTTCCTTGATTTTCCAGAGTGCCTGTGCCAGGGTATTGGGACCACCCCAGACAGAGATCCAGACCGGCCGGGGATCTTCCTTCTCAAGAACTTTAATGATCCATTCCGATCCCTCCGAGTCCTTGTCTTTGCCAACACCTTGCATACCATAGAGCGGTAATCCCTCTTTCACCACCGAAAGCAATTCCTGTGATGATGGGAAGCCCGGTTCATGTTTCAGCAGGTTGGGTTGTACTTTCTCATAAGCACTGATTATTTTTCTGATGGTTTCCGGAGCAACCCTGTTTTTTTGATGAACTGAAGTAGTAGCAATCAGGCCTTCAATATCTATCTGGTTGGAATACAACAACAACCTGATCAAGGTCTGGGAATCATCGGGGTCGGCTTCTATATCTGTCAGTACTATTAGCCGATGTTTCTCTGCAGATTGTGCAGATATGCTTGCTTGAATAACAATAAGCAAAACAAGAATATTAACAAATAATCTGAATTTACGGTTCATTGTATGGTTGATTTGGTTTAAGACTTAATATGTAAATTAACCTGTTGTAATATTGGAGTAACTAAGTAATCGAATGATAACCATTTTTATGTAGAGAGGCTGTCTAATAAATTTTTAAAGGCTTCTGCGAATAAAAATTAATGGACTTTTTATATAGCCTCTTTATATTAATTTTAAATTTCAATAACCTGTGTTTGATAGCACAACCTGTTTATATATTAATCTGTTTCATTTTTTGATTTACTCACAATCTGTACAGGTCCCAGTAATCCAGATGGCAGCAGGGGTGAATTTGCCTGGTAGAATGCCTGTGTTGTATAGGTGTACTTTTTTGTAATACCTGGTTGCTGGTCTCCGATCAGCCGGTTAACCCATAAATTGGTAATCCTGAATTCCAGGGTATTATTGCCGGGTTGAAGTGCCTCAGTCACATCCACCCTGAATGGTTTTTTCCAGGCAATACCGACGATTTTTCCGTTGACCACAACCTCAGCAAGATTCTTCACATCTCCAAGGTCTATCCATAGCTGTGCACCTGTGTCGAACCAGTCAGCCGGGGCATCGATGGTTTTGATGTATGTTCCTGTTCCGGAGAAATACTTCACCCCGGGGTCAGGATGATTGCTCCATGAAGCAAGCTCTTCGAGGGTAATCTGTGCAGGTGCTCCACGGTCCGGTTGAAACCTGATATCCCAGGAGCCCTCCATAATGGCTAGTTTTGTCTCAATAGATTCGGGAATTATATATGACGGCACCTCAGTATTTTTCCGGAAGACAACGAATATTGCATCATCAGGTTCCAGATGCAGTGGAATTTTGGTACGCCCATCAGCGATGCTATAAGATACAGGTTCAATTTTCCCGGTTTCCGGATGCCATAGTTCGGGGGTTTTGCCCTCCACGCGTAAGGTCACTTCCAGGTCTTCAACCCAACTGTTGCGGTTATTCACCCAATAGATTTCGCCATCTTTTAACTTGCGGTGTACGAATAAAAGATTCGTACCAGGTTGAGGTTTTGTATATTCATAATCGGGTTTTACCTGCAGGGCAGCCAGCACTTCAGGTAATGTATGATTTGCATAAACTTTTCCTTTACCGATGGGTTGTTCACCCGTTCCTGTTCCCCAGAGCTGGTCGATAATTGTCTGGAACTCATCCTGATCATCAGCCAGACTCGGTGATTCGATCGGTTTGGGCCCTGTGATAACCATACCAGCGGTTACTAGGTCATTAATCTTTCGTAGGACAGCAAGAGGCATATGCCGGGCGTTGGTGTCGAGTACCATCATACGGTAACTCATGCCACCGGGTGTTTTAATCAATCCCTTTTTCACTGACAGTAAATTCAGGAGTGCGTCGGAGTTAATGAAGTCATAATTATAGCCTTCAGGTATATCCGGTAATTGATTCCCGAAGAGGGCAGTAATGTTATTATCCTCGCCGTAATAGTATAATATATCTGCCACAAATTTCCCTTGCTGAAGCATGAAGCAACTGCGGGCCAGGTATGTTGTCCAGGGCAGTGCTTGTTCACTCCAGGTCTCATGCCTGGTAAACCATTGTCCGAAAGGGCCGAGTCCGAGACCCGGTATTTTATCATTCACCGGTTGATGAACTGATGTATGTATAATGAAACGATTCAATCCGCATGCAAGTTCCATGTCAGCAGTTGGTTTCAGTCTTTCAGGCGAAAATGCCCAGGTGTTACCAATAGCAGTCATAGACTCGGCAGCGACAATATTCTGTCCATAAATGTGGGCCACAGATGCTGATTCGCGGACATCAGCCTTATAACGTGTTGCTACGCCCTCACTTTCATTACCTCCAAATCCTCCGGGTGTCCATGTGGCACTCATCGGGATATCGGCATTGCGTTTAACATCCATGCCATCACCGATAAAAGCACGGCCGCTCTCGTGCGACTCAGTATAGCGTCCCATTCCCCGTTCGTGTAAAATAGTTGTCAGCTGGTCGTAGTGGTATTCAGCAGTAAGATCAGCAATTGTTTTACGGAAGTCCCACAGGAAGCGGTCACTTGCCTCTGCGCTTTCAACGATACGGCCTGTTAAAACCGGCAGCCAGGGTAACATATCATAACCACGGCGTCTGGAAAACTCACCCATCATATCATCGGTCCAGTTCTGAACACCGGCTTCCCAGCTATCTGTAATGATATACTGGAGACCGTGTTCACCCATCAAACCACCGGTTGCATCTTGATATAGATCGAGGTAGTGATCAAAATAGGCTTTAACATAATCCCTGTTAAGTTTGTCCACTTCCAGTCCAGTAGCTTCCGGTGAAGCAGGAGAGTTCTGGTGCCCTGTCAGGGAATAGCCAAGTCGTAATACAAGCCAGCGGCCATCCGGCGGTGTCCACTGCAATACACCTTCATTATTCATCAGGGTTGTCAGGTCAAGTACGTCCGTCTTTAGAATAACATCGGAAAGGGATACCAGGGGTGTTGCCAGATCATATAATCCTGCTGCAGATGTGTAACCTGCTTTGTCTTCGAAACGGTTTACGCGTGCGACGGGATGCAATACAAGTTCGGCGATCTGTGTCCCTTCCGGCTCCCGCGGTAATCTGATGCCGAAGAATTCACTAATTTGATTGGGTTGAGGAAGGGGTGTTTTAAAAGTTACACGGAAGAATCTGGCTGTTACCGGTGAAAAGGTAAACGTGTGTTGCAGGGATCCCCCGTTACCTATATCAATGATTGTCCGGAATTGCACACCATCATCGCTTGCTTCCAACAGGTTTCTAATGCCGGTGGGGCCGAAGCCCGGAAAGCGAAAACGGCCGCTGTTGAAAACGATTGTGAGAGACTGCATCGTTTGCGGTTCTTGAAATTCAAGCTGGATCCATGATTGTTCCCCTGCCGGTGCTGCGGGCAACAATGTAGATTGTATAAGGTCACCGTCAGTAAGAGTGGCAAGACTGAATTGCCCGTTACTTGAACTTGTTTTCGGCTGCAATGTTGAAAGAGGCAAATCGTTTGCTGGTATTTTACATGCAATGACTGCTGCATCGGCATAATACTCGGGTATTGTTGGCTCCTCTTCACTGATAGAAAATCCTCTTCCTCCTGTAATATTCTGAAAAGGCCCGTTCGTATGGGGCGGCTCGGGCAGGGTATCAGAGAATGGAATACCCCCTTCCAGGAAGATTTCACTCCATACCAGTTTCTTCATTGCCTGGGAGGGAAGTACCCATGGACCACCACTTTCACTCCAGCCGGGAGAACCGGCAATAGCCATTTCCAGTCCCAACGAGTCGGCTAATATGGTGGTAAACCTGAAAGCCTCCTTCCATTCGGGCGTCATAAAGATCAACCGTTTCCCGACCACCTGCGGTGTGTTAAGCCCTGCGTCAAAATTCTGGAAACCAGCAATACCGACCCGCTTCATCCAGTTCAGATCAGCCTCTATTCCCTCTTTGCTTATATTACCATTCATCCAATGCCACCAGACACGCGGTCTGGCACTTTCAGGCGGATTTTGAAATCCGGCTTCAAGATCTGCTTCCTCTTCAGCGGAAGGACCTGTGCAGGTCATAATAAAAATACTTGTTGCTGCAAGTAATAGTAAAAGGATTACTTTACTTCTGAAATTGGTTTTTGGTTTAGTGATAATATTCATAGCTGTTAGTATAAGGAAATTTTAATTAATGTGAGTTCGATATAATAATATTACTAATAAATTAACACAATAATATTGTCAATATCTTTGTGATTCTTGGTGTTTTTGAGGCTTTGTGGCTAAAAATTTTTCATAATAAATGCCCCTCCCGAAATGGTAGGAATCTTCAACTTCTATACCATTTCGAGGATGCTCGAAAAACTTAAACAATCAAAAATTGTTTGTTTTTCGGCAAAAGACACTAACCTGTCTGCCGGCAGGCAGGGACACCAAAATAATCAAAGTAATTTGTTGAAATCTGTTGTAATATTATTTTAGGCTCGTGTTACTTACTAAGATAAGTATTTTTTACCACAGATTAGAGATAAACTCATAACTACCTGATAAAAGTTCGTAAACTGCCTTACCATTTTCATACCTGACAAAACTGATACCTTCAGCTTCTGCGGCAGGTTTTCCACCTTCTTTTACTGAATCTGCTGAAGCAGCCGGGATATAAAGTATAGCAGTTGTGTTAGCAGGAACTGTAGCAGTATATGTAAGGGTGCCATTATTGATTTTCCATGCACTGCTTATTCTGCCATACATGGAATCGTAGTATCCCTTAGCCCAGGTCATTTCACCTGTCGGATCATATTCAGGCTGAAGAATAAAGTGTTTATATCCCGGTTTATCCCGTTTTATCCCCAGGGAATAAGCCATCATCCATTGTCCAACTGCACCAAAGGAATAGTGGTTAAATGAATTCATGCTGTTATTTCCACTGAATCCATCCTCAACAGTATATCCGTTAAGCCGTTCCCAGATGGTGGTTGCACCCTGGTCTACCGGATAGAGCCATGAAGGGTATTGATCATTTTGTAATAGTCTGTATGCCAGGTCGCTGTATCCATTGTCAGACAGTGCTT
>LJUQ01000063.1 GCA_001304505.1 Bacteroides sp. SM23_62_1 | reverse complement strand
CGAACAATTTCTAAAGAGCCACTGTGCACTGATGGTTCCAAAAACAAGTGATGGAAGGGTTATGTTTGCCGTTCCATGGTATAACAGGCTGGTTTATGAGGGACTTAAAGAACGCGGCCGGATGATCCGGAATGCACCGCACCTCGTGAGAAGTCAAAAATTTATCATCCCTGTATACTCCTGGTGGGATGGCGTTAAATATACGACAGGTCTTAAATTCTATGACCTCCTGGCCGGCAAGCTCAGGCTTGGTCCTTCCCGCTGGATTTCCAAAAAAGAAACTGTTCAGGCCCTCCCAGGTGTAAATAAAAACGGCCTGAGGGGAGGAATTCTTTATTATGATGGTCAGTTTGATGATTCACGCATGCTTATCAGCCTTGCCAGGACCGGCACAGCTTATGGCGGCACTGTGCTGAATTATATGAAAATTAAAAAGATTTTAAAAGAAAACGGTAGGATTGCCGGCCTGGAAATCACAGATCAGGAAAGACAAACAGATTATACGATCAGGGTCAAATCCCTCCTGAATGCAACAGGAGTATTTGCTAATGAAATTATTCAGCTTGATGAACCCGGTAAAAGAAATTTGATCAAACCCAGTCAGGGTGTACATATTGTTCTTGGCGAACAATTTCTAAAGAGCCACTGTGCACTGATGGTTCCAAAAACAAGTGATGGAAGGGTTATGTTTGCCGTTCCATGGTATAACAGGCTGGTTGTTGGGACAACGGATACACTGGTTGAACAAATATCCCTCGAACCCAGGGCACTTGAAGAGGAAATAAAATTTATCCTGGATACCGCAGGTCAATACCTGGAGAAAAAACCCACAAGGCAGGATATACTTTGCATCTTTGCCGGATTAAGGCCTCTCGTGGCACCTGATGAACCTGAAAAATCAACTAAAGACATTTCTAGAATACATAGAATCGAAGTATCCTCCTCAGGACTTGTTACAGTAATTGGTGGCAAGTGGACTTCCTACAGGAAAATGGCTGAAGACACTGTAAATAAGGCTATTAAAACTGGCAATCTGCCCGAAAAGAAATGCGTTACTGCCGGCCTGAGTATTTATGGTTATCAAGTATATCGGGATATCGTTTATCAGCCAGAACACGCTTATGGAACCGATTTTGTACAACTGGAAAATATTGAAAACGAATCTGAAGATTATTCAGGCTTTCTGAGTGAAAAACTAAAGATAAAGAAATGTCAAATAATATGGGCTGTCAGGGAGGAAATGGCACGCACGGTTGAAGATGCGCTGGCGAGAAGAACTCGTGCATTATTCCTCGATACCAGGGAAAGTATCCGTATGGCACCTGAAACAGCTGAGTTAATGGCCAAAGAACTGGAATATGGGAAAGACTGGATAAAAAAACAGATAGAACATTTTATTAGCCTTGCCAGAGGATATCTTGTGGAATGAGGAAAGAAGACTAAGGCTAGACAAGGGTGAAAGTGTAAAAGTTTAAAAGTGTGAAGGTTCTACCGGTGGTCAACCGGCTATAATCATACTATATGACGAACATGTCAGGAGCTGTCCCAAAAGTCTAATAAAGCATTTAACCACACCTGCCTGCCGAAGCGGCAGCGCAGGCAGGGAGGAAGCAGAGATTGAACAAAGTTCACAGAGGTTTGATATTAAGAAGGGGATTTCTCTGGGGACTCTGTGAAAACTCTGGGGACTCTGTGGTTTATTTAACTTTTGAGGCAGACCCAAGTTACTAACATAACAACTAAACACAAATCTTATGATCGAATACACCGCAGAATTTATCGGGACAATGATTCTAATACTTCTGGGAAATGGTGCTGTAGCTAATGTAGTCCTTAAAAACACCAAGGGAGAAAATTCCGGTTGGATTGTTATCACAGCCGGATGGGGTATGGCAGTATTTGTTGCAGTTTTTGTTGTTGGGCCTATCAGCGGGGCTCACATTAATCCTGCTGTCACACTGG
The DNA here is from genome assembly GCA_001304505.1 of Bacteroides sp. SM23_62_1. Lineage (GTDB taxonomy): Bacteria > Bacteroidota > Bacteroidia > Bacteroidales > SM23-62 > LJUQ01. The sequence continues at coordinate 21,271 of LJUQ01000063.1, read as the reverse complement.
GACTCGCTTTTGCAGGATTATTTGAATGGGGAAAAGTTGCACCATTTATCTTATCCCAGATCCTTGGCGCAATGGCAGGTGGATATCTGGTATATGCGTTCTATCGCTATCATTTCCTGGCAACAGAAGATCCTGATGTTAAAATGGCTTGTTTTTGTACGGCACCAAACATCAGGGAATTGAAGAATAATTTCCTCTCCGAAACCATTGGAACTTTCGTTCTGGTTTTCGCCGTATTATTTATCAATCTTCCCGAACTTGAAATCGAGGGTATTGGTTATGCTAAAGTAGGGCTTGGTTCACTGGAAGCCCTACCGGTGGGTCTTCTGGTTTTTGCCATCGGCATGAGCCTCGGAGGTACCACCGGTTATGCCATTAACCCTGCCAGAGATTTCGGCCCGAGACTTGTACATGCGTTCCTGCCGGTGAAAAACAAAAGGGATAGCGATTGGTCATATTCATGGGTGCCGGTACTCGGACCATTTACAGGTGCTGGCGTCGCAGCAGGAGTGTATTATTTTGTACACTGGCTGGCATAGGGAGCAGGAAGTAGAGAGTAGGGAGTAAGGAGTAGGGAATATGAAATATGAAGTAATTGGATGAACGGACGAAGAAATGAAAAGACTAAAGAGAAAGAGTGGCAGTAGGATTCAAGCCCACGATTTTATTCGCGGGATACTGGATAAGCAGGAAAAGGATCTAAAAGGGGAAGGGGAAGTTATGATGTGGCAGAAATAAATAGGCCATGAAGGTCTGCATTCTGCCAGTTAGTGGTTGAATAATAAGTAATTACTTAATAGAAAGTATCAACCAAAATCAGGATGAAACAATAATTCAATTAGGCAAAAGAGATTAATACAGTTTAACCGCTTTCCTGATTCCTATCAAATCATTCTGATAAAGAAAGCCAAGAAAATAAATCCCGGGTTCTAAATTTTTAAAATTTAAAAGCAGCGAATTACCCTGATCATGAAGTGTATATTCGGCATTCATGATTTTTTGTCCAATGGAGTTATAAATATCAATCCTGTCAATACAGCCTGAATAACCAATTTTTAAATAATCCGCAAACGGGTTTGGTGAAAGATAAAATTCGATGTTAGAATTATCCGGATTGGTAATCTTATGTTCATATTCACCAGCAGCTGTAGATGTTGCAATCTGGTAGACCCTGACAAAGTCTACTTCCATGGTTGTTGGGAAAGCGTTATTATCGACTCCCTGGATTCCTCCCCATGAACCGCCAACGGCAATGTTCAGGAGCAGGTGAAACCGTTCATCAAAAGGCCACTTCTTATAATCATTTTCAATTTTTGAGAATGTAAAATATTTATTTCCGTCAACATACCAGTAGATCTCAGAAGGAGTCCATTCAATGGAATATTCATGAAAAACACTTGTTGCATCCGGCACGCTTACTGAATTACCCTTCTGTGTGCCAAGGCTATGATTATAAGCTTCGGTATGTATTGTTCCATGAACAACACCCTCATCATAACCTACATGTTCCATGATATCAATTTCACCACTGCTGGGCCATCCCCCATATTCCCAATCCGTAGGAAGCATCCAGATAGCCGGCCAGGTCCCCCTGCCCTTCGGTAATTTTGCCTTTACCACAACCTTTCCATATAACCAGTCTCCAAGGTTTTTAGTAACCATCCTGGCAGAGGTGTATTCTTTCCCTTCATAACTTTCTTTTTTGGCTTCTATTTTCAATTTCCCATCTTCAACCCTGGCATTATCCAATCTTCTGTATGTGTAATACTGAAGCTCCTGGTTACCCCATCCATGTCCACCCACATCATAATTCCACTTCGTGGTATCAGGTAGCCCAATATAATCAAATTCATCTGACCATACAAGGGTATAGTTTTGGCCAAACAGGTTTAATCCCATTATGCCCAATAAAACAAAAAACAAAATCTTGCGTCCGCAATATGAATAAATATTTATTTTCATAACTGAATCAATTTTACAATAATCATAAAACTCCCAAAATAATAAACGATGATTGGTTTTGATGGTCTCAGTTGTCATAATAATTTGAAGAACCTCATACATAGATTCAAATCACCCGGACCCACAAATATACCAATTTGTTAATATCTCAATAATCTAGCGATTGTGGCGGTCACATTGGTAAGAAGAATTTCACATACTGTTACCCAATACCAAAACTCACAGATAAATAAATATAGGAATATACAAATATATCAATGTTCTGATTTACAGCCTATTGCGGCTTATTCCTCACAAGCACCTTATATATCATTTTATCAGCTTCCTGCACAGCATTGAAATGTATCCAGTACTTGTCGTTTTGATATATTCTGAATGTCCCGGGGTCACGGATATAAGAATCTTCGTATGTAAATTCTTTCTGGCCTGAATTCAGCAGTTCCATCTTAATTGATTCACACGATCTTATCAATCTCTGAAATTCCTCCGGATTATAAACGATGTATTCCAGGCCATCATCATACCAGTTATCATTTCCCGGATCACCGGAGATATACCTTTGCATGAATGCTTCCGCATTATGGGATGTCCTGCCATAATACCATTGATAGAATTCTACCCTCCCAAATTTATCGCCATTATAACTGAGTTTAAATCCCTTGGATGCTAAGATTGTCTTTACTCTGGCAATATCATAGCTATATATGGCCATAAGGTCATTTAAAGAAACCGTTGTTGCCTGAGGCAGCAACGGTTTGGGTATGATAATTAATATGAATAACAATACCGATTTCACTGAAAATCTTATCACAAAGATTGAACCAATTTACAAAAAAAACCTATTGAGAATGTTATTGGTTCTATTCTCTTTGAGATCAGATTATTATTAAAGGAACAATCTTTCCATTATCTTTGGTTTCATCCATATAATGATTTATTATATTATTTTTAAACACGCTGTCCTAGTAAATGATACACGTTAGTGAATGTTATATTTTTATATCTTGCAACGTTAGCCGTGTGGCCTGGTATAGATCTGATTAATAATATTATCATCTTTCATAGCACAAAAGGCTATTTTTAAGTTAAACATTCTGGTTATTTCATTTCTTCATGTTTAAGAAGATCGGACTTTTTTTTGCTTCAATAGCTCCCGGGATTTTCCTGATCGGTTATAATATAGGTACGGGCAGCATTACAACAATGGCATCTTCAGGAGCTGCCTATGGGATGACCCTTATCTGGCCATTGTTATTATCCTGCATTTTCACTTATTTCCTTATCATGCTTTTCGGCCGTTACACAGCTATAACAGGCAATACAATCCTGTCAAGTTTCAGAAAATATTTTGGTATTCCTGTGACGCTTCTTGTACTCGCTTCGTTGTTGTTCAGCGAATGGATTTCCTGCATGGGAGTGATGTCAGTTGTGACACAGGTAGTTGAGGAATGGTCGAAACCACTTACACGCTCCGGTGAAGGATTCAATCCACTGATCACGACAATTATTTTTGGAGCGTTGTTATACTATCTTTTCTGGAACGGTCAACACAGGATATTTGAAAAAATACTTGCAGTATTTGTTGGATTGATGGGTATTTGCTTCATTCTTTCCATGTTCATGGTTGTCCCTGAACCTTCTGATATCCTGTCAGGTTTAATCCCCAGTATCCCGGAAGAAAAGGATGCGTTGCTCATCATGTCCGGTATGGTAGGGACGACGATGGGAGCTATCCTGTATGTCGTGCGTTCCATACTGATCCAGGAGAAGGGATGGAAAAAAGAAGATTTCAGGCTTGAAAGGCGCGATGCACTGATTTCCGTATCCATGATGTTTATCCTCAGCGTTGCCGTGATGGCTTCGGCTGCCGGGACGCTACATCCGCTGGGACTGAAAGTTGACAATGCCATTGATATGGTTAAACTGATGGAGCCACTGGCCGGAAGGTTTGCTACTTCAATCTTTGTTGCAGGCATTGTAAGCGCCGGATTATCCTCTCTCTTTCCTATCATACTTCTTGCGCCTTGGCTCTTCGCTGATTTCAGCAACAAACCTAGGAATATGAAATCCACAGGCACGAGGCTCCTTGTACTGTTTGGAGTATCCCTTGGATTGGTTGTTCCGGTCTTTGGAGGCAGGCCGGTTATCATCATGCTTGCATCCCAGGCTATGACAGCAATTGCTTCTCCTCTGGTACTTTTACTGATGCTGATTATATATAACAGGAAATCTATCATGGGTGAGGATACGGCGGGATTAAAAAACAATATCATCCTGATCATCATCCTTCTGTTTACAACTTTTATCGCATTCGCCGGAATAAAAGGAATATCAGGACTGTTTCAATAAAAACGTTTGGAATTCATTAACAACTGGTCTTCTCCTGAATAATTTCACAATGACCATGCGCCCTAAACCATCTGGTTCATTCAATATCATATTTATCACAATAGTTGCTGCACTTGGCGGATTATTATTTGGCTATGATACTGCAGTAATATCCGGCACCATAGGTTTTGTCAGGATTAAGTTTGATCTGGATGCTTCCATGATGGGATGGGTTGCTTCTTCAGCACTGGTTGGATGTATTATAGGATGTCTGTTTGCCGGTATGTTAAGTGACCGGTATGGCCGGAAAAAAATCCTGATTTTGTCAGCCGGCCTTTTTGCAATTTCAGCTATAGGTTCAGCAGTTTCCGGTCATATTACAGAATTGGTTCTTTTCAGAATAGCAGGAGGAATTGGGGTAGGAATTGCCTCCATGTTATCTCCCCTCTATATTACCGAGATATCACCTGCCCGTTTGAGGGGAAGGCTGGTTTCATATAACCAGTTTGCCATCGTATCCGGAATACTTATTGTCTATTTTGTTAATTATTTCATTGCCGATCCGGTCAATAATACCTGGAATATCCTGTCAGGATGGCGATGGATGTTCGGCTCCGAAGCCATACCTGCAGTCCTGTTCCTGATATTATTGTTTTTTGTTCCTGAGAGTCCGCGGTGGCTGGCAAAAAATAACCGGATGGGTAAATCTATAAATGTTCTAGAAAGATTGGGTGGTTCAGTATATACAGATGAGGAAATAAAAGAAATACAGCATGCAGAAATAGTTGAAAATGGTTCATTCCTGCAGTTATTCACAAAAAAAATTCGTTTTGTCTTAATGATAGGAATCGTTCTGGCAATCCTCCAGCAGGTTACCGGAATAAATGTGTTCCTATACTATGCACCGGAGATTTTTAAAAAATTGGGCACAGGTACAAGCACAGCCCTTCTCCAAACCATTGTTGTCGGATCAGTCAACCTGACTTTTACTGTTGTTGCCATTCTATCTGTCGATCGTTTTGGCCGTAAACCACTGATGATTATTGGATCTCTCGGTATGGGAGTGTGCCTTATAACAATGGGGCTTATCGCGTATTTCAGACAGACAGAAATATGGGTACTTACTTTTATCCTCGGATATATTGCCTGCTTTGCCCTTTCGGTCGGTCCTGTGACCTGGGTTATTATTTCTGAAATATTCCCTACAAGAATCAGGGGACGTGCAATGTCTGTTTCGACCGTACTTTTGTGGACAGCCAACTGGGTCGTTTCTCTGACATTCCCGATACTGAATGAAAATCCATGGCTGACTGACAGATTCCATCATGGATTTTCATTCTGGATTTATGGATTTATGTGTTTTATCCTCTTTATTTTCATGTGGAAAGTCGTACCTGAAACAAAAGGGAAATCACTGGAGGAGATTGAGAGGTTGTGGAGTGCCTGAATTTCTAGATTATTCTCAAAAACAAACGATGAAATATTTCAACCGTTGTAAATCCGAAGATCGGAATATTGAAATTCGAAATTAAATTGAATCTTTAAATTCAGACAATTGAAATCTGTCTCCCGACAGGCAGGTAAAATCAGAATAATAAAACAAACTGAAACAACAGGAGACAATTGGAACAATAGAAACAACAGGAACACTTATTCTAAAAAGTCTGACATCACGACGATAGTCTGGTTAATACCGGGTGCTGTTACCGGGAAATATGTCTTTTCGCCTGAAACGGATTCTGCTTCAATATAATATTCAAAATCCCGGCCGCCGATCATCCCGGGGGAAAGGACCACCTTATAGACACTTCTGTTAAGATGGATAAGCGGGAGTCTGGTAAATTTTTTATCACCAAGATATCGCCATGAAAAATATGCTTCATTAACCGGTTCTCTGCACAGCAATATGACTTTCAAGTTTAAATTTTCACCTGCTTCAAGCAGGTTACGCCTTGTTGGAACAATTATCCTTAAAGGCCCGGAATACTTCATTGATATCTCTGCCTCCGGTGGCAGAGGCCTGCCTGAACCAGCGATTACTAAACTGTCATATTTATTTAATACTTGCAATAAACCAAGGTTATGCTGCTCCAGATTGGCAATTGTTCCAAGATCTCCTGTTGTGCTTACAGTCTGCAGCAAATAAAACATCATTTCCTCCCACACCCTTGCTGCCTGGATCCGGAGTGGTATGATATTGAGTTCCATAAATTCCTTTATTTGTAATTCCCTGACTTCGTCTTTCATTCTGAATACCATACTATCGATTAATCCCATTATACACCCGAAGTGTGCAGATTCTTTGGCAAATAAGAAAGTATTCAGCCAGTAATCGAACCGTTCCAGGTTACCCGTACCTGAAATCATCGGTTTTAAGGCCAGAAGGGAATCGATGAAGGCAAAATTTTGTTGTACGGTATCCCACGATTGCCTGGTGATGATGATACCACCGGGGCCTCCCTGCCAGTCTGATGTTCTGTAAAGGTTTGCCTGCCGTTCCGGATTCTTTACCCTGTCATATAATGGCCCTCCATCAAGATGTATAAAGATTCGCGCTATTTTATCAGGTATTTCCGTTCCGAATTTTGATTCTGCCCAATCCAGATAAAAATCTGTGACAGGCATATCCCTAGATGATGAATCCGCTGGTACATCAGACCAGCCTGATTGCCTCCATGCAGCCTGAGCCAGAGCGGATATGTTCGGGCCCAGTATTTTTGTCCGCCAATGAATACCCATCAGCCCATCACAGTTGTATTGAAGGGCATCAGAAGCATCTTTTCTCATTCTGCCAGCCCATAACTGGGGAGAAACCAGGGCCGGATCATCTTCCAACCATGGTATAGCCCATCCGGAGCGATCAGTTAAATCTGCAAAGGATGGTTCAACAGATGAAAATCCAACTTCGCGGTTAATGCAACTGAATGGGATTTCAACGGGCAGAATCTGATCATATTTTGTTCTGTCACCGGGAGGACCCAGGACCCATCCGCAGGTGGCAAGGGAAAATGGCACGCTGTCCTCTTCAGCAGCTTCCAGGGCCCACAACAGGTCTTTCTCAGTATTTAAAACCTCTTCCCGGGTAACTTCACTCCAGGTCCATCCTTCCGGTGTCCATAACCAAAAATAATCCAGGGGGTGAGTTTTAATAATCCGCTGAAAAATACCTTTATAAAGAAATTTAACAATATTACCATGTTTGATCGTTGGGTCTTCATTCATTCTGCTCATCAAATAATCAGGGATTGTAAGTGGAGATTCGGTGCCGATACAGGTCTTCACATCCAATTTCCTCGCAAAAGAAAATGCATCTTTGAGCAGAACACCCATATCATTGAATATCCTGATATTCTCTTCTGGTGTCCTGGGCCATTGTGAAGTGTTCATCATATAATCCGCACCAAAGTAATCGCTTTCAAAAAGGCTCGATGCACCGCAATGATAATCAGAGGTTTTCATAGGATTATAACCCCAGGTATTGTCTCCTGTGTTAAAATGCAGGACAGGGTAGGCAGAAGTTACTGTACCATCAGCCTGGACATCCTGTTCCGGACCAATCCATACAAGCGGTTCAGCCTGGTAACTTCCGGAAGGATAGAGATAATTTTCGGGATACGTGTGAAATCCGATAAAATTCATTTTCATCCTTGGAAGCTGTCCGATAATCGCTTTATAATCATCCAGATTCCACCAGTCAGGCCCCTCAGGAAAATCGTGAAACGGCAATATACCCCTTAATTCAAATAACGGCCCCGATCTGTCATTAAGGTCCTGGATTGCGAGTGGTTGTTTAATATCAGGTACAATATCCCCATCAAGATAAAACCGGATTCCCATTTCTTCAGCAAGCTGATACGCACCATAGAGAACTCCAGGCGGACCTCCGCCAATGATAAAGAGCCCTTTCATGTTGCCGTCTGTAAAAGACTGCATCACAAAGTCCTGCTCTTTGAGATTTCTGTACTCTGAATGAGGTAATATATCGAGATTATCTAAAAGTATTTGATCTTTTGTGGATATGATTATGCTATTGATTACCTGTGATGGCGTATCGATCTGAACTATAGGTATTAATTCATCGGTTGTAAGATAGATATACCTCCTGATTTCCTTAGCAGCCAGCTTTTCTGTCCCGGTTGCTTCGGAAGGAATAATAATCTGGTAACGAATATCTGGCTTACATCCGAAAATAAATAAGATAGTCAGAAATAAAATAACTTTAAATCGTTTCATATTCACTTAATTGATTAATATTAACTGATTAAGGTGATCCGATCATAATAAATTGCCTTCCTGTTGCATAAGGTAAATCCTTCCGGCTAATTCTCCTTCAAATAGTATAAGATGTTAAAATCATGATAATTTAGTAATATCCACAACTCTTTTTTCTAATTTGTACCATAAATTTATAATAATCTTTTTTTACCATTTAACATGGCTGATCTTGAAAAATTATACGTGGTAAACCGTTATGTCTGGCATAACTGGCTGATAAAAAATGGAGATTCTGCACCAGGTATCTGGCTTATTTTCTATAAAGAACATACCGGTAAACCTTCCCTCTCCTATGATGATGCTGTTGAGGAAGCCTTGTGCTTTGGATGGATTGACAGCATCATAAAAAGGATCGATGATGAAAAGTATGTCCGGAAATTTACCCCGAGAAAAGAAAAAAGCAGATGGTCAGCCCTTAACGTAAAGAGGGTTAAAAAAATGATTAACACCGGGAAAATGAAACCCAGAGGCCTTGAGCTGTATAACTATGCAGCAAAACACGGACTCCTCCCCGCTCCTGATCAAGCTATAAGAAAGGAACTGGATATCCCACAATTTATTAACCAGTCTCTTTCAAAAAACAAAATTGCAAAAGATACTTTCAAATCCCTGGCCCCATCTCATAAACGGCAATATATAGGATGGGTCATGGATGCTAAAAAAGAAGAAACAAGGATGAGAAGGCTGAAAGAGATGATTCAATTATTATCAGAAGGTAAAAAGTTGGGATTAAAATAATAACTCAATAACTCCATGGGGCCAATATATATCTAACAACAATAATTGTATCAAATATTTTACAGAACAGAATCGGCAACATTTGAATATATTAGAAAAGCATAAAAATAGTTACATAATTTACTTGACAAACCTCTTTATTTATATTAAATTTCTTCTAATAAAAGTTTGAAATTGGCTTCATGAATCAACAAATTTAAACTTTGCAGCAGGGAACTCACATATACTTTTCAGCCACTTAATCCAGAAGATTACGCTGCATTATCAGTAAAGTTTAAGAGCAATAGTTTTGGATTAACTTTATTTTTTGGGACTATCTTTACGATATACAATCATCTTAGAGATCGATAAAAAAATTATTATCTTCGCATCTTTTCATAAAATCAACTCATAACATGTACGAGAACGATAACCTGTCCGGTCGTCATAAATTCTGGAATTTCCTTGCAACCATTATCTATATTATTCTTTTTATTCTGACCGGTTACATTTTCAAGCGCAAAGAGATCAATATAGAAGAAATCAGGTTGTGGGAGATGTTTTTACTGGCACTGGCTACATATCGCCTGACGCGTATCCTCGTATTTGATAAAATCTTCAAGTTCTTCCGCGATTTTATCCGATCGAAATCAAAATTATATTTATTCTATGTTGTACGGGAGATCATCACGTGCCCCTGGTGCGCAGGTGTCTGGACAGCCATGTTGATTGTTGTGGTGTATTTCCTGGTGCCTTATGGAAAGCTTCTCATCTATCTGCTGGCTATTTCCGGAGTAGCATCTTTCTTTGTAATTTTTGTCAATTATTTTGGATTATCCACTGAAGAAAAACAACATAAAGTCAGGGAACTGAGGGAAGACTCCGACTATTCGAAACCGGAATAGTTGTCGGTTGTCAGTTGTCAGTTGTCAGTTGTCAGTTTTGGAATAGTCGGAATCTATGAGTCCGTTAGCATTTCGAGGATCCTCGAATTTCTAAGCATCCGCCATTTGGCGGATTGCAGAAATTCGGGATTGTCAGTTTTCGGTGGATTGAAGAAGGCTAAGGCTGAGGCTAAGGAAGGTTGGTTCCTAGTTAATCGTTCCTGGTGCATGGCAGGTTGAATTCTAAAGAAGAGATCACATATCCGATGACTTCGAGTCATCGTATGAGTAATATTTAAATACAAATATGTTTCTCAAGAAAGTTTTAAAACTTGGTAATCCTGTGCTTCACGAGGTATCGCTGCCTGTTGAGAAAGATGAGCTACCATTACTTCAACCTGTGATCCGTGATCTTCATGATATCCTTTTTGAATTCAGGGCAAAGTATAATGCCGGGCGTGCCATCGCAGCCCCACAGATCGGGGTACTAAAAAGGTTGATTTATCTTAATATTGATAAACCATTTGTAATCATCAATCCTGAATTGTCCGACCTGAGCCCTGAAATGGTCGAAATCTGGGATGACTGTTTGTGCTTTCCCGACCTCCTGGTCAGAGTAAAACGCCATAAAACATGTACAATTCGTTTTTATGACATGAACTGGCAAAGGCAGGAATGGCAGTTGTCCGGTGATCTTTCCGAATTACTGCAGCATGAATGTGACCATCTCAATGGGATACTTGCGACACAGAGGGCAATTGATGATAAGTCATTTCGGTGGAGGAGGGAATAGTTCAAAGTTCAAAGTTTAAAGTTCAAGGTTGGTGTGGGTTAGGTGTTTGAAAGCATTGGGGTTGTGTTATAAATAGACTTTAATATGTCGAATGGGTAGATAAATAATTTCCCGCAGATTTCGTTGATTCTTGCCTGCCGGCAAGCAGGTAAACGCAGATTCCGCAGAACTTAATGCGCTGATTTTTAAAAATCTGCGAAATCTGCTGCTTAATCTGCGAGAAGCCTTTAAAGTCTTTCTGATCGGTGTCAACTTAATTCTGCCATGTTATGACACAGCCCTAGTGATTATAATGGCAGAATTCATGAAATCAGTATATGTTTACTCCAGAACTCCATGCTTTTCCTGTATTCTTCATCTGTCTGTTCTTCATGGTTTGGCAACAGCGGGGCATAGACTCCCGGGAAAATAGTAATAATCACCGGCTTAGTATCAATTTTTTTAATAATCATGTTTACTGTCCAGGTCTTTTTGGACTGGCTTGTAAACTGAAGTCTTTGCAGTGTCTCATACTCAAGGTCTGGTAATTGATCCTTAATCTCATCCGGAAGTTTATCGATATGTATAATATGATCTTCACCAATACCTTCGGGGAAATGTTCTTTTGAGAAATTCAAACGTACTTCACAGCGATCACCTAACCAATCAGCCTCCACCCCATCACTTTTAAATTTATTTACTACTATATCCAGCAGTTGCAGAGGATCTGAAACAAATGAATTGAAAAACCGGGAACCTTTTTCTTTTATCTGGTTATCAATATCTTCATATGAATATTCGGAATTATGAAGCAGGTATTGTCTGTATTCAGGATTTACTTCACAAAAATGTTTAAGTACATGAAATTGTCTTTCAATGGGAAAGTCAGCCCGTTTGATATCATTATATGAACAGGATAAAGCCATATGTTTTATGCATGTGCCCGCCTGCCTTCCGACAGTCAGAGTAAAAAACCGGAAAAATGGTTTTCGGTTTTCGGTTCCGAAAAACTGCATCCACCTCTGGCGGATAGCTAGTTTTTCGAGGATCCTCGAAATTTCAGCAATCCGCCTGTTGGCGGATGCGAAATTTCGGGATGTGAGTGAGTAAGAGCAATGAGTTTGAATATCGTCTCACAATCAGTGAATATGTCCGGTTGGAAACCGGATTCCATTTCATAGCCGCGCTCATCAGGAACCAGGCAATCTGGTTGCTGACCCCAGGTGCCTGAATGTGTCCGGTTATAAACCGGACTTGACTGTTCATCCCATGCGTTTGATATGGTCCGGTTGGAAACCGGACCTTCTTTATCCCATCTGATCCCTTTTACCTCTTATCCCTCCCACCCCCAGATACTTTCACACCTTCACACTTTCAAACTTTCATACGAACACTAATTCTAAGCTTTGTACCCCTTTAGAATCTTACACCCATTAAAATGACATCATCAATCTGCTCACGATCACCTTTCCAGGAATAGAAATTTTCTTCCAGGAGTCTTTTTTGCTCACTCATCTTCATTGTATAAATCTTCAGGAGAAATTCCTTCAGACTTCCATATTTATATTTTTTACCATCCGGACCACCGAATTGATCGGCATAACCATCTGAGAACAGGTAAACAATGTCACCTTTTTTCACATTAATAGTCTGTGATTGGAAGGGTAATGTAATATCCTCGAGGTAGCTTATTGGCATTCTGTCAGCTTTGAATTCTTCCAGTTTTTCATCCCGGATCAGGTAAATGGGATTATACGCTCCGGCAAATTCCAGCCGATTGGTTTCTTTATCATACTGACAAAGAGAGATATCCATGCCATCCTTCTGTTCCTGTTCCTTCCCTGTTTGTTTCAGTGCTTTAATTACATCCTTTCTCAGGTTGTTCAGTATTTCATTCACTGCCAGCACATTGCGCTGGTTAACTATTTCATCAAGGAAAGTTATTCCAAGCATGCTCATAAAAGCCCCGGGTACTCCATGTCCCGTACAATCGGCAGCACAGAATATGATTTTATGATCAACCTGTGAAGCCCAGTAAAAATCCCCACTGACAATATCCCTGGGCAAAAATAGAATAAAATGGTCTGGCAGTGTTTTATTTAAAACCTCCCTCTGTGGTAATAAAGCTGCCTGAATTCTGCTGGCATAATTGATGCTGGCAGTTATCTCCAGGTTGATCTGATGGATCTCATCATAGGCTGCTTTTAATTCCACATTCCTGAGCTGGAATATTTCCTTTTCCTTTTCAGCTTTCTCGACAGCAAAAGCTATCTGCTGATTTTTCATCCTGTTCCTTGTTTCATCATTATTAACTTCCTCCCTTAAATGATGGTATATCTTGAAATGTTTGAGTGTTTCTTCAGGATTTGCCATTGTTTCATAAAAATTAGCAAGGGCAAAATGGGCTTCGTACTGAAGGGGTTTAGCCTGGAGTTCTTCCGCAAGAATCAGTGAATCATTCAGGAACTGTTGTGCCTCCTCCATTTTTTTCATCCGATGCAACACCCTGCCCATCCCTAACATGGATTGAAGCCTGCAACGTTTATCTATATCAGCACACTTGTTTTCCAGGTTTTTCTGGTAATACATCCGGGCATTTTCAAGATCACCCATTTCTTCATATGTGCTGGCCAATCCCAGGTATGTCCAGGGAAGTGCTCCATGTTGTTTCAAATCTTGCCTGATTTTTAAACTTTTCTGGTAGTTCTCAAGTGCCTTATCATATTGTTTTTTTAAGGCATAGATTCTGCCAATCCGGTTCAAAGATGAAGCAACAGCTTTCTGATCTCCCAGTCTATCCCTGATCTGAAGGCTCTCATAGTAAGCGATCAGTGCCCGGTCATAATCAGGCAGGCGGCTATAAATCAAACCAATTACACTCTGTGCCTCCCCCGCGCCTTCCCTGTAGTTGATTTCTTTTGCCTTCCTGAGAGCTCTCTGAACATATTCCAGGGCTGTTTCATAATCACCAAAGCTCTCATATATATTACCGGCAAAAGTAAGGGCAACAGGAAATCCTTTTTCTGTCTCATTTTTGGTAAAATATTTAAATGCTGTGGAAAGAAATTCCAGTGCTTCCCGGTTTTCGGATTTAAGAAAATGATTGACAGCCAGGTTGAGCCGGGCATATGCCCTGCCTCTAGGGTATTCATGTTCCCTGCTCAGCTTAAATGCTTCATCTGTATATCTTTTCGATCCTTCAAGGTCGGTATATCTCAACTCCCAGGCAAGCTGGTTCAGGAGATCGATCTTTTTCCTGGGCTCCTGTGTTTTTGCTAATTGTGATTTAATATAATCAGGCCGTTGTGTCATTGGATTTAAGTATAAGATTTATGTTAGGGAGGGAATAATGGAATATTGGATTATTGGATTATTGAGGTGTGAGAGTGTGTTTGTGTTTGAGTTTGTATTTTATTCCGACTTCCCCCACCCATGCTCTCCATTATTCCATTATTCCAGTATTCCACCATTCCAGTATCCCATTAATACAGTTTTCCTTCTTTTACATCCCCTCAATATTTATTCTAATAGCTGGTTGCAGTTAATATTAGACAATTTCCTATCTTTATTTCAGCTTAAATTACAAAAAAACGTTAATATCATTATATGCAAATGTCAGAAACTTTGTTCAAAAAACTGGTTACTTATTTTGGAATTTTACTATTAATCATTCTTATTCCACTTATTATTTCGAGTATTTATTATTATGAACCAATAATGATTTTGTCTACATTCTTACTCTGTGTTGCCGGTGTATCAGAAATAACAATTATCTCAATTTATTATACTGAGAATAAAAAATTCAGAATTATTATTTACGCTTTGATACCATTTTTTTTAATTATCCCATTTGTTCTTGATATTATCACTGGCTGGATCATATTACCAATTATATCAGGCAGTTTTGCAGTTACATTAATATGTGCTGCCCTGTTCATCTTTAACAGAAAAAGAACAACTCTCTTCTTATATATTTTATTGATTGTGATATTACTGGGTATTATTATGGCAAGATTTCATGTTCCCGGAGCTGGTATTACTTTGTCTCTTGGTTTGATGCTCTTTGCCGCCGGAATAGTTATGTACAGCATTACATCTTTATCACTCAGGAAGAATAATAAGTACCTTTCTGTAGTAATACCCGTATGTTCATTCATTCTTGCTATTTTTGGTGTGGGTGTTCTTTTTAAAATTCAGCATTGGCCCGGTGGATGGATTATGACGTATTTCAGCACAATCTCCATCATCCTTATTACCATCATTATACTGTTAACCTTACCGCAATCAGGATTTTTCAACTGGAGCCCCGATCATAAAAAACTATTTTTCAGGAATACCATGATTCCATGGTTAATAGCTGCATTTTTCATTGGTTACTATTTCCTTATACCTCCAAACATAAAAGAAATAATTTTCCCACCGCGGGAAAGGATTCCTTTTAACATGTACTATTATGAAATAAACCAGGTAGATACAAAAGATGCTGATATAGAATAATGTTTTCTATTTTATCTTAGGAGGTTTAATGGATCCGAAAATATTCTCATCAAACACCAGTCTGATCATCTCAGAAGCCTCCGCCGGATATAAACGTAATAAATCATTATCAATACAGACAACGCATTTCCCATCATTGCTGAAAACAGGTTTTGAACCCTGCATAATTCTTAGCAATAAGTGATCAGCATAGTAAAGGCCGGTAGTATGTTCATCAGGACCTGTCAGGGCAAAATAAAGGCCATTCGGAGAATAATTAAAACAGGTTAATCCTTCACCAGACTGATTGTCAAGTATGTGCCATAGATCAGATTCCCCGGTGTAAATGCTTGGATCAAGATTATTAACAGGACTATTATCTGAAAAATCAAGCCGGGTATAAAATTCATAATTATCACCGGGTAACGATTTATTATTCTCAAGAATATCATTCCTGTCTTTCATATCACTATAGGCTGTAAGAACAATACATGTGCTTTTACCCTGCAATGCTGCATTACAATAGGGGTCCCTGTTTTGAGGTGGATAGCCCTCATCAGACGAACCATAAACTTTCTCTCCATTCAGATTCCAGATACAATAAGTACTGTCTTCAGATGCACTAAGTATATACATAGAATTTTCTGAAAACTCAACGGACCAGACCGGGCCATTATGCGCAGCAATCTTCCTGAAAAAAGTATAACTCTCTTCATTACTATACCAGATCCTGATTATGCCGTCTCCAAATCCTGCCGCTAACCAGTTCTGGTCATCAGATATTGCTATATCGCAAACAGCTGATTTTAAAGATGTTATAGCTTGATTGATTATTCCCGACGGTAATTCAGCACAGACAATTTCATTTGATGGACTGGTATAAATAATTTTCCTTCCATCATGCGAGAATTGAAAAACATCATCAGGATGAAGGATATGATAGCTAACCTTTATGTTCAGAATTTTTGCCCCATTCAGGTCATGAATATAAACTACACTGTCCGAGCAAAGGATGCCCAAAAATTGATTATTGCCTGATAATTTAACAGCCAAGACAGGATTATTAAAATCCAGAGAAATAATTTTTTCACCCTTTTTATTCCATACACATACTGAGCTCTCTTTTAGAATACCATTAATGAATCTATCATCATCAGAAAACGATGCACTGATTATTTCAGCATCCTCAGATTCAAAATTGAACAAAGTCTTATCAGGAAATATTTCATTTCCGGCAGAATTATAGTGAGGGCCTGATTCAAGCAGACTGTAGAAGGCATCAAAAATCGCCTTTTTGGAAATGGAATTATTCGAATCAACCATGTATGCCTGGTATGCAGATTGAAAACCGGCCTGAGGATTAACTTCTTTCTGCAGCATTGCCCGGACGGAAAAGTCAATTGCCCTGGTTTTATCCTGTTTGGCATAATAATAGTAACCTATTAAAAAGACTACAGCAACCAATGCAACAATTGAGAAACTTGTAATCCTTTTTAATGATCTTACTTTTGCTTCCACTGCCGAAATACTTTCCTGAATAAAATCCTCCAGTTCCTTTCCTATGAACAATTTTCCCTTGTAGACTTTCAGATAATCAAGGTCGTCGGGAGCCAGCAAGATTCCTCTTCTTTTGTAATTTTCGTATGCATTTTCTATGAATTGCCGGACCTCAATCAATTCTTTTTCAACCAGGGTGATTTTCTCGTAAATTGTTGCAGCAAGACTGTCATGACGAAGCTCATACCTTCCATTTTCATCTTTATCACGTAGTATCCTGAGGTTCACGAATCGCTGTACTAATTCAGTCAGACTCTCAGGTTCTATTTTTTTCCCGAATGTCCTGGAAAAATCGATAATTTCTTCTTCCGTGATCTGCCGTTTTGTTCCTTTAACAGCCGGTATCCGGATCCTCCAGTTCTCCTATCTGCTCTTCCAGGAAACTCCCCAGCAGGTCGCTGACATCTCCAATCTTATCGAGCATCGAGAGTGTCATTCTGAGGTCTGGGATCTCCGTTGTACCCCCCTCTGTATCTCCCTGGTCAACTTCACCCCCCTCTAAATCTCCCCCCTGAAGAGGGGGAGACTTCTTGCTTTTTCCTTTGTTCTGTGCAAATCGATAAATCTTATCCAGAAACACTTGCAAATATGTCAGTTCAACCTCTTTTCCTTCAGGATTAAGTTTATCCAGCAATGCTTTCGGGAATCCTTCCGCCACTTCTATTCCATGCACTTTGCAAGGTCCTTCGATTGCTTCGATAGCATGCTGGCGGGTCATTTTTTCGATACGTATACGGTTGGAGAGAAAATCGGGGATAGTGAGTTCAAACTCGGTTACTCCTGCCAGGTATTCTTCACGGATCTGGTTTTCTTATCTCCTCCCCCTTTCAGGGGGGAGGTCGGGAGGGGGGTGATGTCGCCACCTGAGGCTAGCAGAGGGGTAATTGCAATTTTCCACAATTCTTTCCAAAGGCTCTCAACAATATTCACGCCCCTCCTCACATTCACCGGCAGCCAATCAGCATCTTCAAACTTATTTGCCAGCCCGCAATTTATAAGGGAAGTTTTGCCTGTACCGGAGATACCATAAATCAATAGAATCTTACTTTCGAAAACCTTCTGATACATCTCTTCGATCTCCCGGTCACGGCCGAAGAAGATGGCGCGGTCCTCACGGGTGTAGGCGTCGAGGAATTTGAAGGGGGAAGGCATCGGCTTTTAGTTCAAAGTTTAAAGTTCAAAGTTTACCACGTGAAATGCAACGAAGGAGCATATTTCACTTGGTTCAAGGTGAGTGTGGGATTTAGGTGTTGAGTGTTGTTTGTTATTTAGGTGAATTTCGACTCACGGTTCACGACTCACGACTCACGGTTTTCAGTTAAAAAAATCTCTTATGAAATACTCCACAAATTATCAAAAACTTTACATTATTTTCAGGAATCTTCCATAAATTTAGGAAACTTTTGGGAATGAAGCTATATCAAAAGATAATAGGTATAACAATTGCTTTTCTACTGGCAAGCACATGGGTTTTAACGTTTCTTACAATCTATTATAACAATATTAATTTGTTTATCATAGCTTCGGCAGGGCTATTTCCCGTTTCCCTTATACTTACTATCATTTTCATGCTCACTTACAAAAATCATATGCTCAGAAACGTTTTTCTGATCGGTATGCCTTTTTTTTTAGTTCTAGGCTTTATCCTGGAGATCATTGAATCTTATCAGATAATTGTATATCTATCCTTTTTATTTCTTGTCTATCTTGTTGCAGTAAACATTATCCTTCACTTCCTGAGATTTGATCTTAATCTTATTATTGTAATTTTTTTACTAGTTATTGGCCTTTACATGAAGAGTCAGCATGCAGCCGGCGCTGGCATTGTGATGACTATTTCAATGATGATGACTGCCGCATTTCTGATCCTCATCGCCGTTAAAGCATTTAAAATCAAGGATAACAGGTATCTCTCCATCATCATGTTTTCATGCAGTGTAATTTTAGCACTTCAGTTTATAGCCATGGTTTGGAAATTACAACACTGGGCAGGTGCAGGAATTCTCCTTAGTATTTCATTACCCGTCTTTATAATTGCCACTTTAATAATACTGCTCACCTTGCCAGGATCAAACTTCCTTGAATGGACCATAGAACAGAAGAGAATATTACTAAGGGGATTATTAATTCCCTGGTTATTCATTATTTATATTCTTATTACAACCACGTTGATACCACCGCATAATGAATTCAAACCATTCTTCTTTTTAAGGCATCAGGATAAAGAAGTTTTTTTCGATATGAAAGATTATCAAATCGAAAACAGGAATGGATTGGAATGAAGGGATTATAAGCCGGGTTCCCAATGGCTTCCTTTATAATTCAGTTTTCCGAATATTTGATCTTTTTCAGCTAGCCTTTTTATTTTAAGCCCACTAACCGGATACAGTTTCAATTCATTACATCTGATACACAACAAATCATTACCATCAGGTGAGAATACAGGCTTTATCCCGTTAAATGTTTTTAAGGGAAGTAAATCAGCAGATCTGAGCAGTGTGTATTCTTCACCTGCATTGACTTCTGCAAGACTGTTACTCAAATAACTGTAATCGGTAAATTGTATTTTCCTGTAGTTTGATATTTCATCCCATGGAAATGGAGATAAAAATTTATTAAATTCTGATGCCCAACTCCGAATGTAAAAATTACCATCCGTAATCAAAACCTGTTCAAAGGTGAATCTTACCGGCATTCCCATTTCATCCAATTCATTTAATTTATTAATTGGGCTGTTATAACCGGTAACTCGTATTACACGATCACCTCCTGAAAACTCAGCATTACATATTTTACCCCTGAACAAGTCAAATTCCCAATTAAAATAGAACTTATAAACCCATTCACCATTCAAGTTCCATATAGCGAGGGTACTATCATCGGAGGCAGTGAGCAAGCATTTATCGTTTTTTGCAAAATTACATGATCTTACCTTGCCATTATGCCCATTAATTTTACCATACTGACCGAATGTTGAACTGTATTTATCATAGTTCCAGATAATAACGGAGCTATCATCAGATGCAGAAGCAATAAACCTGTTATCATGCGAAAAGGAAAGGTAATTTATGTCAGCAACATGCCCGGATAGATGTTGAATTTCTTCTCCATTTAGGTTATAAAGTACTACATCCTGGCTGGTTCCTGCAACTGCTAATAATTTTCCATCTGGTGAAAAATCTATAACCTTCTCATTTAATACAGGATTTATCCGAACCGGGAAATCAAATATTTTTTGAGAATTTAAGTTCCATACTGATCCTATACTATCATTATAAACAACTGCAATGTGTTTATTATCCCGCGCAAGTGATACAGTTACGACGGATTTCATATCTTCATTCAGGGATAATACTTCCTTTCCTTTTATATCCCAAACCCTGACAGTATTGTCAACATGCCAACCATAGATCCATTCTCCGTTATCTGAAAATTTGGCGCTAACAATCTCTGTCTCATATGGCTGGAAATCAAAGATCTTCTTGTATGGGTCAACGATGGCATTTGTGCTAGAATCATAATAGGTATTTTCATTCAACAGCTCATAAAATGAATTTATAAGGACATGATGCGCAATTGAGGAGGTGGTGTCCATGTTGTACAATTCCACTGCAGTTTGAAAGCTTAATTCAGTAGATAGTCCTGACTGCATCAAAGATTTTGCAGCCTGCCTCATCTGCCTGGCTTCAGAAGTAGACTGAAAATAATAAATACCGATTCCTGCAAGAAAAAGTATAAAACCGGCTATTGAGATCCTGAGTATTAAATTAAATGCCCTTCTTTTTGATTCAATCACCTTCTTGCTCTGATCTAAGAAGGCTTTTAAATTACCCTCGAGGAACAACATGTCCTCATATACCTTTATATATCTCAAATCTTTTTCTGAGAGCAGAAGCTTACGCTTTTCGTAAGCATGATAGGAATTTTCAATAAATTGCCTGACTTCAAGTAGTTCTTTTTCAACGAGTGTGATTTTTTCGAATATTTTTGCGGCCAGGCTGTCGTGTCGAAGTTCATAGCGGTTGTTTTCATCCTTATCCCGGAGAATTCTCAGTTTCACGAATCGTTGCACAAGTTCAGTAAGTCGCTCAGGATTAATTGGTTTGCCAAATGTTTTAGAAAAATTAATAATCTCTTCCTCTGTAATTTGGCGTTTTGTTCCTTTAACAGATACAAAAGCTTTCAGGACCATTAAGCCGGTATCCGGATCCTCCAGTTCTCCTATCTGCTCTTCCAGGAAACTCCCCAGCAGGTCGCTGACATCTCCAATCTTATCGAGCATCGAGAGTGTCATTCTGAG
>LJUQ01000062.1 GCA_001304505.1 Bacteroides sp. SM23_62_1 | reverse complement strand
ATCCTGGTATAACCCCCCGGCCTGTCCCCCACCTTTTCCGCAACATCCCTGAAAAGTTCGGAGACAGCATATTTATCACCCAGATGTTTAAAAACCATTCTTCTCGAATGCGTCGTGTCTTCTTTCGATCGTGTAATTAATGGTTCTAAATAGGTACGCAATGCTTTTGCCTTGGCCGTAGTTGTTTTTATTCTTTTATGCATAATCAATGATGAGGCCAGGTTCGCAAGCATGGCTTTCCTGTGAGCACTTTTCCTGCTGAGATGATTGAAGCTCTTCCCGTGTCTCATTTCAATTAATCCTTTTCTAATTTATATTTGCTTGTGTCCATACCAAAGCTGAGGTTCATACTTACCAATAATTCGTCAAGTTCAGTAAGTGATTTCTTCCCGAAATTCCTGAATTTAAGCAGGTCATTTTTATTAAACTTGACAAGATCGCCCAGGGTTTCAACCTCAGCCGCCTTCAGGCAGTTGAGTGCCCTGACAGACAGATCAAGGTCGAGCAGTTTTGTTTTAAGCAGCTGCCGCATATGCAGTATCTCCTCATCAAACTCCTCATTGGCAAACTTTTCATCTGAATCAATTGTGATTTTTTCATCTGAAAAGAGCATGAAGTGATAGATCAGTATTTTGGCTGCTTCCTTCAGGGCATCTTTTGGATGAATAGATCCGTCGGTCATAATCTCTATGATAAGCCTTTCATAATCCGTTTTCTGTTCAACCCGGTAATTCTCAATTGAATACTTCACATTCCTTATGGGTGTAAAGATAGCATCCATGGAAATCATGCCGAACTCAAATTCAACCGGTTTATTTTCTTCGGCCGGAACATATCCCCTTCCTTTGTTAATGACCAGCTCCAACTGAAGTTTAACATCTTTTTCCATATGACAGATCACATGATCCGTATTCAGGACCTTGAATCCACTCAGGAATTTTGAAAGATCACCAGCCCTGAGTTCTTCCTGTCCCGAGATGGTTACAAGAATTTTTTCGTCATCGATATCCTCTATCTGTTTTTTAAACCTGATTTGTTTCAGATTTAAAACAATCTCCGTAACATCCTCGATTACCCCGGTTATTGTTGAGAACTCATGCTCAACACCCTCAATCTTTACCGAGGTAATGGCGTAACCTTCCAGGGATGATAAAAGAATGCGCCGTAAAGCATTCCCAACTGTTACTCCATATCCGGGTTCCAATGGGCGGAATTCAAACTTGCCATAAAAATCGTCGGACTCGACTAAAATGACATTATCGGGTTTTTGAAATGCAAGAATGGCCATATATGATGAATTATTTCGGTTTTTAACTGGTTGTTATCTATTATATTATGTGATACCTCTCTGGAATATAACAGGTAATATTTATCCTGCTACTTGGAATAGAGTTCAACGATTAATTGTTCTTTTATATTCTCAGGAATCTCCTCCCGTTTGGGACGATTCATGAACTTACCTGCCATCAGGTCATTATCCCATTCCAGCCATGGCATCTTTGTTCCGTGAAAAGAAGCGATTGAATTGACGATCACCTCCAGTGATCGTGACTTTTCCCGCACACCAATAATATCTCCTGTTTTTAGAATAAAAGATGGGATATTCACAATCTCACTATTTACCGTGATATGCCTGTGGGTTACAAGCTGCCGTGCTGCACTTCTGGTAGGAGCAAGACCGAGTCTGTAAACAACATTGTCAAGCCTTGATTCCAGAAGTTGCAGTAATACCTCTCCTGTTACACCTTTACTCCGGGAGGCTTTTTTAAAAAAATTCGAAAACTGCTTTTCAAGCACTCCATAAGTATATTTTGCTTTTTGTTTTTCTTTCAGCTGAATCCCATACTCCGACTGCTTCCTTCTTCTTTTATTAATACCGTGCATTCCTGGCGGATAATTCTTCCTCTCCAATACCTTGTCGGGTCCATAGATTGGTTCTCCGAACTTTCTTGCTATTTTACTTCTTGGTCCTTTGTATCTTGCCATGTTTGTCTTAAATCGTTTTAATCTTTATTTTATGATTGATATTATCCTGTTTTTTATTGGAATACCGGAATGTTTGAATATTGAAATGTTGAAAGACTTCTTGATCCAATAATCATCACACCCACACCCACACACCAACAAATCCATAAACTAATTAACATCCTTTCATCCTTGTTCCACATTCCTCCCACGAATAAATTCGTGGGCTGTAATCCAACTATCTGATCTATTTCGTCTCCCACACTTCCATTTCCCTTCAACCCTTCACCCTTTCGCCTCTTCTCTCCTTCGCTCCCTCACCCATTCATCCTTCATCCTTCTTATACTCTTCTTCTTTTTGGAGGACGGCAGCCATTATGTGGCAATGGCGTCACATCTACAATCTCCAACACCTCAATGCCTGCAGTGTGCAACGTACGTATTGCCGATTCTCTTCCTGCTCCAGGTCCTTTCACAAATACTTTAACTTTCCTGAGCCCCAGGTCATGGGCAGCTTTGGCACAGTCCTGGGCAGCAATTTGCGCTGCATACGGGGTATTTTTCTTAGAACCTTTAAAGCCCATTTTCCCTGCCGAAGACCATGATATCACGTCTCCCGAAGTATTTGTAATCGAAATTATGATATTGTTAAATGATGCATGAACATGAGCCTGACCGGTTGCTTCAACTTTAACCGTCCTTTTCCTGGATGATCCTGTTTTCTTTGCCATCGATTATTTCTTTTGTGTTGCTTTCTTCTTATTTGCAATAGTCTTACGTCTTCCTTTCCTGGTGCGGGCGTTATTTTTTGTACTTTGCCCGCGCACAGGCAACCCGATACGGTGACGGATGCCCCTGTAACAACCAATGTCCATCAGGCGCTTGATATTCATCTGGACGGTTGACCGCAGCTCTCCTTCAACCTTGAAATTTTCGTTCACGACAGCACGAATCTTTGAAATCTGCTCGTCATTCCAGTCTTTTATTTTTATATCCCAGTCAACACCTGCTTCATCCAGTATTTTCCGGGCATTGCTGCGACCGATTCCATAAATATAGGTCAGACCTACTTCACCTCGTTTGTTTTTAGGGAGATCAACTCCAACAATCCTTGCCATATGATGATTTTAAATTGGTTTGCAAAATTACAATAAATTATCCCTGACGCTGCTTGTATTTTGGATTTTTTTTATTGATAACATACAGGCGTCCTTTTCTCCTTACGATTTTACAGTCGGAGGTCCTTTTCTTTACCGATGCTCTTACTTTCATACTGCAATTATTTTATCCTGTCTGATGGTTCGCTGAATGAATGAACGGCCATTTACCCGTTAACCCATATGATCATATGTCCGTTTGTATCGTGTTCGTATTATTCCTACAGCGAATCATCCTTTGTATTATTTATATCTGAATGTTATTCTTCCTTTTGACAGATCATAGGGTGACATTTCGACCCTTACACGGTCTCCCGGTAACAGTTTAATATAATGCATCCTCATTTTACCGGAAATATGTGCTGTAATGATATGACCATTTTCCAGTTCTACTCTGAACATAGCATTTGACAAAGCCTCCGTGATGGTGCCATCCTGTTCTATGGAGGGTTGTTTAACCATACTTGTTTACTAATTATTTTGTAAAATGTTATGCGATTAAAAAATAATTATCAAATATCATTTTTTCAGTTACCCTGTTATGTGAATCTCATAACAGGTTCTTTTGTACCACTTCATCAATATATTCAAATGTCGATAGTACAATTGGCTCTTCTTTCCCGACTGCCACAGCCAGTTCAAAATGTGCCGATGGCTGGTTGTCCCGGGTTCTTATTGTCCATCCATCCTCATCCTGTTGAATAAATCTTGAGCCAAGGTTAACCATTGGTTCAAGACAAAGAACGATTCCATACTTAAGCTTAATACCTGTACCCCTCTTCCCATAATTTGGCACCTCTGGTTCTTCATGCAGGTTTTTTCCCAATCCATGACCTACCATTTCGCGGACAACTGTGTAGCCAGCTTTCTCAGCGTGATGCTGTATAGCATGGCTGATGTCTCCCAGCCGTTTACCCTCTATTGTTTTTTCTATGCCTTTAAAAAGTGATTCCCGTGTTGTTTTCAGAAGTGCCCTGACATGTTCCGCTACCAGTCCCACCTCAAATGTATAGGCTGAATCACCATAAAATCCTTTCAGTTTAACGCCACAATCTACTGAAATAATATCTCCATCTCTCAGTGCGTAGTTGGAAGGTATCCCATGAACAACTTCGCTGTTGACAGATGTACATAATGTTTTGGGGAACCCGTTATATCCAAGGAAAGCCGGTTCACCATGATGATCACGGATAAATTCTTCCGCGATCCTGTCAAGCTCATTGGTAGTTACTCCAGCCCTGATATTTTTTGCAACCTCAGCAAGTGTTTTGGACACCAGCATGTTGCTATCCTTCATTTGTCGGAGTTCCTCATCTGTTTTGATAAATATCATCAAAGAACTACTTAGTGTACTTACATTGCTGATGCACTACCCATCCGCCCCTTAATCCTGCCTGATTTCATCAATCCGTCATAATGCCGCATCAGCAGGTGGCTTTCAATTTGTTGTAAAGTATCCAGCACAACACCCACAAGAATCAGCAGGGATGTGCCTCCATAAAAACTGGCAAATTGTGAACTGATTCCCGCAAGCTGGGCAAAAGCAGGTAATATGGCAATGAAGGCAAGAAAAATGGATCCCGGTAATGTGATCCTCGACATGATTGAATCCAGAAATTCCATGGTCTTTCTTCCCGGCTTAACACCTGGAATGAATCCGCCGTTGCGCTTCATATCTTCAGCCATTTGTTGCGGATTGATGGTCACTGCCGTATAGAAATAGGTGAATGCAATGATCAGGATGGCAAATACAAGGTTATACCAGAAACCTGTGAAATTAGCAAATGCTGCTGCGAATCCTGTGAGTTTTTCAGAATTGGCGAATCCTGCAATTGTTAACGGAATAAACATCAATGCCTGGGCAAAGATAATAGGCATGACCCCGGCAGCATTAACTTTCAAGGGAATATACTGTCTTACACCACCATACTGTTTATTCCCGATAATTCTCTTGGCATACTGGACAGGTATTCTTCGTGTTCCCTGGACCAGGAGGATTGAAAACATAAATACTATAAACAGAACAACGAGTTCCACGAGGAAAGCTACCAGTCCTCCTCCCTGTTGTTCAAGCCTGGCCCCGAATTCTGCAACGGTTGCAAAAGGGAGCCTGGCGATGATCCCGATCATAATAATGAGTGAAATACCATTACCTATACCCCTGTCGGTAATTCTCTCTCCCAGCCACATGATAAACATCGTACCTGCTGTCATTATGACCACTGATGAAATGGTGAATGTCGATCCTTTGATGATAAATGCAGATTCAGGTATCTGAGCATGCAGGTTTGCGAGGTAGCTGGGTGCCTGCAGGACCAGTATAAACACGGTCAGGTACCGTGTAATCTGGTTCATTTTCCGCCGGCCGCTTTCCCCTTCTTTCTGCAATCTCTGGAAATAAGGAACTGCTATACCGAGAAGCTGCACAACGATGGATGCTGAGATATAGGGCATGATTCCCAGGGCAAAGATGGAGGCATTGGAGAAAGCACCGCCGGAGAACATATCAAGCAAACCAAGAACACCCTCTGCGGTCTGAGCCTTTAAAGAAGCAAGCTGTCCGGGATCAACGCCGGGTAGTGTGATGAAAGAACCCAGCCGGTAGACAAGAAGGATCCCTAGTGTATACAGGATCCTTTTGCGCAGATCCTCTATCTTCCAGATGTTCTTTAAGGTTTCAATAAATGCTCTCATGAAGCTTAAATATTTTCTGTGGAACCGCCCAGTTCTTCAATTGCTTTTTTTGCTGAAGCGGAAAAAGCATGGGCTCTGACCTCAAGTTTTGATGTCAGGTTACCATTTCCAAGTATTTTGACCAAAGTATGCTTTGAGATAAGTCCTGCCTTCATAAGGACATCCGGGTCAATTTTTTTAATAGCCTGTTTATCGGCAAGTTCTTGCAGGATACTGATATTGATAGCTTTGTATTCTTTCCTGTTAATGTTTTTGAAACCATATTTCGGCACCCTTCGTTGAAGAGGCATCTGCCCACCTTCAAAGCCAAAATTTCTGGAATATCCAGACCTTGATTTTTGACCTTTGTGACCACGGGTTGATGTTCCTCCCCTGCCGGAGCCCTGCCCTCTCCCAAGCCGTCTGTCTCTCCCGGTAGAACCCTTCGCCGGTTTTAAATTATGTAATTCCATATTATTGATCTTCCACTTTTACTAAATGCCTTACCTTATTGATCATACCCATAACCTGAGGAGTACTTTCGACTTCGATACTCTTATTTAACCTTCTGAGCCCCAGTGCATCCAGTGTACGTTTTTGCCTTTTCGTACTCCCGATCCTGCTTTTAACCTGTGTAATTCTCAGTTTTGCCATCTATAAAATATTATTTTCTATCCATTGAATACTTTTTCAAGCGGTATACTCCTGTGATCCGAAACCATAAAAGCATCTCTCAGTTCCAGTAACGCTTTGATTGTTGCTTTAACCAGGTTATGCGGGTTGGATGATCCTTTTGATTTTGCCAGGACATTCTTCACACCCACACTTTCCAGCACAGCGCGCATTGCTCCCCCTGCTTTAACACCTGTTCCGCTTGAAGCGGGCTTCAGGAATACCCTGGCACCACCGTACTTTGCCGTTTGCTCATGAGGGATGGTCCCTTTATAAATAGGTACCCTGATAAGGTTTTTCTTAGCATCTTCAATACCTTTTGCAATGGCAGTTGTTACTTCTCCAGCCTTGCCAAGACCATGGCCGACAATACCGTCCTCATTACCAACAACCACGATGGCAGAAAAGCTGAATGTCCTGCCACCCTTGGTCACCTTGGTCACACGCTGAATACTTACCAGCCGGTCTTTTAATTCAAGATCACTGGTTCTGACTTTCCTGATATTTGTTGTCATCTTACTTTAAAATTTTAATCCGCCTTCCCTGGCTCCTTCAGCAAGTTGCTTCACCCGCCCGTGATAAAGATATCCTCCCCGGTCAAACACAACTTTGCCTATGCCTTTGGAGAGTGATTTCTCAGCAATTAATTTGCCAACCAGTTTTGCCTGTTCTGACTTTGTAATACCTTTTTTCTCAGCAACTTCCTTGTTCCTTGAAGAGGCAGAGACCATAGTATTTCCCGATTCATCGTCCACCAGCTGAACATAAATCTGTTTATTACTTCTGAATACAGACATCCTGGGCACTTCCTTTGTCCCCGAAATGTTTTTCCGTATTCTCCTCCTTATTCTACGCCTTCTTTCCTGTATCGTAAGAGCCATATTCAAAAAATTTTATCGGTATTATACACTGGCAGCTTTCCCTGCTTTCTTTCTCAACTGCTCTCCAACAAATTTAATTCCTTTCCCTTTATAAGGTTCCGGTGGACGCAAAGAACGGATCTTTGCCGCAACATGACCGAGCAGTTGTTTATCGGCAGATTTCAGGGTGATGATTGGATTGGCACGACGTTCAGTTTTAGCCTCAACTTTTATGGCTGATGGCAATTCAATAATCACATCATGCGAAAAACCAAGGCTCATCTCCAGCCGCTGACCTTTTGCTTCGGCCCGGAAACCAATCCCAACCAGCTCCTGTTGAATCTCAAATCCTTTCGACACACCAATAACCATATTATTGATCAATGCACGGTACATCCCGTGCAAAGCCTTATGATGCTTCTGGTCTGATGGCCTGGTAACCACAACCTTATTTTCCTTGATTTCAACCTTTATTTCCTTATTGACCTGTTGCTCAAGCTCTCCCATTGGCCCTTTCACGCTTACCAGATTGTTATTATCAACAGTAATGGTCACGCCATCCGGGATTGCGACAGGTAATTGACCTATTCTTGACATTCCTGATCCTCCTTCCTTTAGTTAACATAACAGAGGACTTCGCCTCCTACTTTCATTTTCCTTGCCTCCTTATCAGTCATGACACCCATGGATGTGGATAAAATGGCGATGCCAAGTCCGTTTAGAACCCTGGGTATCTTATTGACACTGACATATTTTCTGAGTCCGGGGCGGCTGACCCTTTGCAACGATTTGATAGCTGATGTTTTTGTCTGTGGATGATATTTCAAAGCAATCTTAATAACGCCCTGTTTATCATCCTCGTCAACTTTGTAACTCAGAATATATCCTTTGTCATACAGTATCCTGGTAATTTCCTTTTTCATATTTGAGGCAGGAATCTCCACGATCTTATGCTTTGCCATGATGGCATTCCTGATTCGTGTCAGATAATCTGCAATCGGATCCGTCGACATATATTTTATTTTTTTAAGATGATGCTCTTTTCAGCTTTTAAGCTTTAATTACATTAATTAATTCTTATGACCTGTCCTGCTGGGTCAGACAGGTTAAATATTGCACATTGTAAATTATCTCATACCTTTTTATATTACCAGCTTGCTTTCTTCACCCCCGGGATAAGTCCTGCGGAAGCCATTTCCCTGAATGTTATTCTGCTGACACCGAACTGTCTCATATAACCTTTTGGCCTTCCTGTAAGCTTGCAACGGTTGTGAAGCCTGTTAGGATTGGAATTCCTTGGCAGGCGGCTCAAGCCGATATAATCACCGGCACTTTTTAACCTGGCTCTTTTCTCAGCATACCTGTCAACCATATTCTGCCTTCTGACTTCACGGGCTTTCATCGATTCTTTCGCCATATCTGAAATGTTTATTGTTTCCTGAATGGTAATCCAAATTCTCTCAGGAGTGCAAATCCCTCTTCATCATTATCCGCCGATGTAACAAAGATGACCTCCAGACCGAGAATTTTACTGATCTTGTCAATATCTATTTCCGGGAAAATAATTTGTTCGGAGATACCCATCGTATAATTTCCATGACCGTCTAACTTGGCTGTCATGCCCTTGAAATCCCTGATCCTTGGTAAAGCAGCATTGATAAGTCTTTCAAGGAACTCATACATGCGGTTATGACGAAGGGTAACCTTTACTCCAATCGGCATTTTCTTCCGGAGTTTAAAGTTTGAAATATCTTTTTTTGACAGTGTTTGAACAGCTTTCTGGCCTGCAATCAGTGTTAATTCCTCCTGTGCAGTATCGATCAGTTTTTTATCGGTAACAGCCTGTCCAACACCCTGATTGATAACAATCTTCTTCAATCTTGGCACCTGCATAACGGATGTGTACCCGAATTCTTTCATGAGTGCAGGTATAATCTCCTCCTGGTATTTTCGTTTAAGATTTGGTAAATATTCCATTATTTCAATTCCTCTCCTGATTTTTTTGCGTATCTGACCAGTTTTCCTTTATCATCGATTTTGCGTCCAATCCTTGTTGGTTCACCGCTGGAGGGGTCCAATGGTAACAGGTTGGAAATATGGATGGGTGCTTCCTTTTTGATAATTCCCCCCTGAGGATATTGTGCGTTGGGTTTTGTGTGCTTGGATACCATATTAACCCCTTCTACGATTGCCTTGTTCTGCTTTATGAATACCTCCAGCACCCTGCCCTGCTGTCCCTTATATTCACCGGTAATGACATATACCGTATCGCCTTTTTTGATATGAAGTTTGCTTCCCATGCTTCAATGATTTAAAAATTACAGGACCTCTGGAGCCAATGAGATGATTTTCATATATTTATCCCTCAGCTCTCTGGCAACAGGTCCAAATATACGTGTTCCACGTAATTCATCCAGGTTATTCAGAAGGACGACAGCATTATCATCGAACCGGATATATGAACCATCAGATCTTCTGACTTCTTTCTTTGTCCGCACTACGATTGCTTTCGAGACGGTACCCTTTTTAATGTCGCTGGTGGGAAGGGCACTCTTAACTGAAACTACGACCTTATCCCCGATAGAAGCATATCTTTTCCTTGTCCCTCCAAGGACGCGGATGCATAGTACCTCCTTGGCACCACTGTTATCTGCCACTGCCAGCCTGCTTTCTTGTTGTATCATGGTTATTTAGCTCTTTCAATAATTTCCACTAATCTCCAGTTTTTATTTTTGCTGAGCGGACGTGTTTCCATAATTTTAACCGTATCGCCCACGCCACAAGTATTCGTCTCATCGTGCGCCATAACCTTGGATGTTCTCGTAAGGAACTTTTTATAAATCGGATGTTTAACCTTCCGTTTTACGGCAACGATAATGGACTTTTCCATACTGTTACTGATAACAACACCGATGCGTTCTCTTCTGATAATTCTGGTCTCCATATTTATTCTTTTTTCTCTGTTGGTAAATCAGGCTGCTCATGGCGCTTGTTGAGCTCAGTGACAATCTTTGCTATATTCTGCCGCGTTTCCCTTATCTTCATCGGATTATCCAGGGGAGAGATGGCATGATTTAACCTGAGCCGGAGAAGGTAATCCCTCTCATTGTCAAGTCGTTCACTCAATTCTTTTATCGTAAGCTCTCTTAATTCAGAACTTTTCATAATTATTCAGTTTCAGAGTAATCCCGCCTGACGATTATTTTTGCCTGAACCGGAAGTTTCTGGGCACCCAGGCGTAATGCTTCCATTGCTGTCTGATATGATACGCCCTCCACTTCCATGATAATTCGTCCCGGTGTTACCGGTGCGACAAATCCTTCAGGAGATCCTTTCCCTTTACCCATTCTCACCTCGGCGGGTTTTTTTGTGATGGGTTTATCGGGAAAAATCCTTATCCACAGCTGCCCCTCCCTCTTCATATGACGTGTGATAGCCTGCCTTGCTGCCTCTATCTGACGGCCTGTCAACCAGGCTGAATCGAGTACTTTGATTCCAAAAGAACCGAAAGCAAGCTGGTTACCACGCTGTGCGCTACCCTTCATCCGGCCTTTCTGACTTCGTCTGTATCGTGTTTTCTTTGGTTGTAACATCCCGAAATATTTATATTATTCTTATTTTCTTCTCTTTTTAAAGTTACCGGATTTGGGCTTTGAGCTTTTTACGCCAACATTTGGAGAAAGGTCTCTTTTACCAAAGACTTCACCTGTACAGATCCAGACTTTAATACCGATGATCCCAACTTTAGTGCGGGCGGCAGCAATAGCATAATCTATATCGGCCCGCAGGGTATGCAGCGGTATCCTGCCTTCTTTGTATGTCTCAGAGCGCGCCATCTCCGCACCTCCAAGCCTTCCTGAAATCTGAACCTTAATGCCTTCGGCACCCATCCTGATAGTCGATGCAATGGCCATCTTGATAGCCCTTCTGTATGAGATCTTTCCCTCTACCTGGCGAGCAATATTATTTGCAACAATGGTTGCATCCAGTTCAGGCCTTTTAACTTCATAGATATTGATCTGAACTTCTTTCTTGGTTATCTTTTTCAACTCTTCCTTTAACTTATCAACCTCCTGGCCTCCTTTTCCAATAATGATTCCCGGCCTGGCAGTGTTCACCGTCACCGTTATCAGTTTCAACGTTCTCTCAATAATAATCTTCGATATACTGGCTTTGGATAACCGTGCATCAAGGTAATCCCTTATATTATTGTCCTCAGCCAGTTTGGAAGAATAGTCATTACCACCAAACCAGTTGGAGTCCCATCCTTTGATGATACCTAATCGATTTGCAATAGGGTTTGCTTTCTGTCCCATTTATTTTTCCTTTTGTGTTTCATTTTCATTCTCCATATTTGCACTTTCCAGAACCACTGTAACATGGTTCGACCTCTTTCTGATTCTGTGAGCCCTGCCCTGTGGTGCAGGCCGGTAACGTTTCAGAGTGCGACCCTGATCAACACGAACCTCACTGATATAGAGATTACTATCTTCAATCCTGACACCCTCATTCTTATTCTGCCAGTTAGATATGGCAGAAAGTACCAGTTTCTCAAGATCCTTCGAAACATGCTGGGGTGAAAATTTCAGGATGTCCAGTGCCTTATTCACATCTTTTCCGCGGATCAAATCTGCAACCAGCCTCATTTTCCTTGGAGAAGACGGATAATTCCTCAGCATGGCAGAGTAAGTATTTAACCTTTCCTCTTTGATCCTGTTTGCTCTATTTCTTTTTCTTGCTCCCATTAATCAGAATATTATATTTTACATTCCTTCACCCTGGGTTGAAGGTATGATTTGTCATTTTATCTTGCCTTGCCACCATGCCCCCTGAAAATCCTTGTAGGGGCAAATTCTCCTAATTTGTGACCAACCATATTTTCCGTAATATAAACCGGAATAAACTTGTTACCGTTATGAACCGCAATTGTGTGCCCGACAAAATCAGGTGATATAAGGGACCTTCTCGACCATGTCTTGACCACAGATTTCTTGCCTGATTCGTTCATTTCGAGAATTCTTTTTTCCAGTTTATAATCAATAAAAGGACCTTTCTTAAGTGATCGGCTCATATAAAAACAATTTTTAAATTTTACAGACTGAATTAAACAGTTGATTGAATTATCCACTAATCATCCTGTACTGTTTAACCGTCATACCACATATTTCATTAATTATCCTTTTCTTTTTTCGACAATATATTTGTTCGAATCTTTTTTCGTCGGTCTTGTCTTGAATCCTTTTGCCAGCAATCCTGTTCTGGATCGTGGATGCCCTCCTGATGCCCTGCCTTCTCCTCCACCCATCGGATGGTCAACGGGATTCATTGCAACACCCCTGACCCTTGGGCGGCGGCCCAGCCATCTTGCTCTGCCTGCCTTACCCGATTTCTCAAGGTCATGGTCTGCATTTGAAACACTGCCAACGGTAGCCTTGCAGGTTGTCAGTATCATTCTTGACTCACCGGATGGCAACTTAACGATCGCATATTTCCCATCCCTGGAGGTCAGCTGTGCATAGGATCCTGCACTTCTTGCCAGGCTCGCTCCCCGCCCGGGTTGTAACTCAATATTATGGATGATGGTCCCCAGCGGCAACTCTGCCAGTGTCAGTGCGTTTCCCACATCAGGAGAAACGCCGGGCCCTGAAATGATGGTCTGCCCAACTTTCAGCCCGTTGGGAGCCAGGATATACCTTTTCTCACCATCCTCATATACAACCAGTGCAATACGTGCGGAACGGTTTGGATCATATTCAATCGTCTTTACCGTGGCAGGTATATTATCCTTTTTCCTGTTAAAATCAATTAGACGGTAGCGTCTTTTATGCCCTCCTCCAAGATATCTCATGGTCATTTTACCGGAGGAATTCCTTCCACCCGTTCTTTTTCTTGTTTTCATGAGGGATTTTTCAGGAGTGCTCCTGGTAATCTCCTCAAAAGAACTGATGATCTTTCTTCTCTGACCTGGTGTGACAGGTTTAAATTTTCTTACCGCCATTGCTGTTAAATGTTGCTATAAAAATCAATTGACTCGCCTTCTGCCAGGGTAACGATTGCCTTCTTGTACGAGCTTCTTTTCCCGCTAACAAGCCCGCTGCGGGTATACCTCGATTTGATCTTCCCTCCATATCTCATTGTATTAACAGATTCAACTGCAACTCCATAAGTCTTCTCAATTGCTTCCTTAATCTGTATCTTGTTAGCCTTCTTGTGAACAACAAAACCATACCGGTTCATGTCTTCACCCTGGGCTGACATTTTCTCCGTTACAATTGGTTTTAGCAGAATATTCATATGCGATCTGAATTATGAAATGTTTTTTTGCAGGGCTTCGAGTGAACTCTCAACGAATACAACAACGGATGCCTTCATAATATCATACGTATTGATTTGAGAAACAAGGATTACTTTTGAATCCTGCAAATTCCTTGACGACAAATAAATGTTTTTATCAGCTTCCTGTAAGACAAGAAGTGATTTCTTATCAATGATATCGAGATTTCTTCTGATCCCATTAAATTCACTTGTTTTCGGTGTCTCCAGGGAAAAATCCTCTAGTACAATGATCTTATTATCCTTAGCCTTTGTTGAAAGGGCTGATTTCCGTGCAAGCTGTTTAACCTTTTTATTCAGCTTAAATGAATAATCTCTTGGCATAGGCCCAAAAGTCCTTCCACCACCACGGAATATTGGTGACTTAATATTTCCGGCCCTGGCTGTCCCTGTACCCTTTTGCCTCTTTATTTTTCTTGTGCTTCCGGTAATCTCTGCCCGCTCTTTTGTTTTGTGCGTTCCACGCCGGTTGTTAGCCATATATTGCCTGACATCAAGGTAAATAGCGTGATTATTGGGTTCAATCTCAAAGATTGATTTTTTCAATTCTGCTTTTTTCCCTGTATCTTCTCCAGTTATATTGAAAACCGGTACTTTCATCACTTTTCAATAATTAAATATGTTCCTTTTGATCCTGGTACTGAACCTTTAAGTAATAACAGGTTATCTTCAGGAATGATTTTAACCACTCTAAGGTTGATCTGTTTTACTTTTTTGCCACCTGTTTGACCGGCCATCCTCATTCCTTTCATTACCCTCGACGGGAATGATGAGGCCCCAAGTGATCCGGGATGCCTGTTCCTGTTATGTTGTCCGTGCGAAGCATCATTTACCCCACCAAATCCATGCCTTTTCACAACACCCTGAAATCCTTTTCCTTTAGTAATTCCGGAGACATCCAGCCATGTATCATCGTTAAAATAATCGACTGTGATCACATCACCCGGCTTCCAGTCTTTTACAAATCCCTTCAGTTCAATAATCTTCCTCTTAGGCGTGGTCTTTGCTTTCTTAAGATGGCCCATCATTGCCCTGCTGGTATGTTTTTCCTTCTTTTCATCATAGGCCAGTTGAATAGCTCTGTATCCATCATTTTCAACAGTCTTGATCTGTGTTACAACACACGGACCAACCTCAATGACAGTACAGGGAACTGATTTTCCCTGGTCATTAAAAACAGTGGTCATCCCAATCTTTTTTCCAATTAGTCCGGGCATATTGTTATATTATTTGTTGTTGCTTTATTCAGTTATATTGATACTCACTATTTTGCAGAGCCCTGGAAACGCGGGTGGTGGATCTGCAAAACATGGTATGATCAATTGTTTATCATTATCAGGTAAAAAAAAATTTTTGTCATACTTTAATTTCAACTTCCACACCGCTTGGCAGTTCAAGTTTCATAAGCGCATCTATGGTCTTTGGTGTTGAACTGTAAATATCTAACAACCTCTTGTAGGAAGAAAGCTCAAACTGATCCCTTGCTTTCTTGTTTACAAAGGGAGATCGCAGAACGGTAAAGAACCTTTTGTGTGTGGGTAATGGGATCGGACCGCTGATGACTGCACCTGTTGACTTAACTGTTTTGACAATTTTTTCGGCAGATTTGTCAACAAGGTTATGATCATAAGATTTAAGTTTTATTCTGATTTTCTGACTCATATTTTATTATAATAATTAATCCAATCTGTTATATAAATAATATGTATATGATTCCCTCATAATTTTTTTTGCAAAGTCATGGTGCAGCGTGAACTACAAAATTTTGAACTCATAACCTTTGCTTTAAACATAAAAAACTCTATTTATACAAATAATGTTTTACCTGTTATCCTTTCAAGGACTTCCCTGGCAATTTCGGGTGGCACCTCCTCATAATGCGAAAATTCCATTGTGGCTGTTGCACGTCCTGATGTCAAAGTACGCAGTGTGGTCACATAACCGAATTGTTCAGCCAGGGGTACCTGTGCTTTGATGACTCTGGCACCTGCTCTTGTTTCCATACCTTCAACCTGACCTCTCCGTTTATTAAAATCTGCTATTACATCTCCCATATATTCCTCAGGCGTTACAACTTCAGCTGACATGAGAGGTTCGAGAAGCACTGGTCCGGCCTTCTGGGCTGCTTTTCTGAATCCTATCTTGGCAACAAGCTCAAAAGCCAGGGTATCAGAATCCGTTGGGTGAAACATCCCATCCCTTAAGATTACTTTGAGATTATCGAGTGGATAGCTTGCAAGCGGACCATTCTGCATGGATTCGCGAAAACCTTTTTCAACAGCCTTTATAAATTCTGCCGGCAGGTTCCCTGATCCTAATTCGTCAAAGAACTGAAGTCCTGTAATGTCTTCATCAGCAGGACCAATTTGAAATTCGATTTCAGCAAATTTGCCTTTTCCACCTGTCTGCTTTTTGAAAACCTCCCGGTGAATAACCGGGATAGTAAGAGCCTCTTTATAATTCACTTGCGGTAATCCCTGATTGCATTCCACTCCGAATTCTCTTTTTATTCTGTCGATGAGCACTTCCAGGTGAAGCTCCCCCATACCATTCATGATTGTTTGCCCGGTATCCTCATCCACCTTTACATGAAAGGACGGATCTTCTTCTGCCAGTTTGTTCAGAGCCTGGGAAAGACGATCAATATCAACCTGGGTCTTTGGTTCAATCACAATACTGATAACCGGTTCCGGGAAATTCATGGATCCCAGTAAAATGGGTCTTCTGGGATCCGAGAGCGTATCACCCGTTTTAATATCTTTAAATCCAACGATAGCACATATATCCCCTGCTTCAATCATATCTTTCGGATGCTGTTTATTAGCATGCATCTGGTACAGCCTGGCAATCCTCTCTTTTTTGTTTGTACGTGTATTCAGGACCTGGTCTCCAGACCTGATTGATCCTGAATAGACCCTCAGGTAAGCAAGCTTCCCCACATAAGGATCTGTTGCAATCTTAAATGCCAGTGCTGCCAGTGGTTGCTGAGCATCTGCCGGCCTTTCCTCTTCCTTCTTGATGAATGGGTTAATCCCTTTCACAGATCCAATATCTATTGGGCTCGGAAGAAGACTCACAATGCCATCAAGCAAACTCTGTATACCTTTATTTCTGAAAGCAGCCCCGCAATATACAGGTACAATTTTCAGATTGATGGTTGCCTTTCTTGCAGCTGCTATAAACTCCTCAACAGTTATCGAATCTCTGTCAGCAAAAAACTTTTCAAGTAATTCATCGTCTGACTCGCACACCGTTTCGACCAGATTTTCCCTCCATTCTTCAACTGTCTCAATCATATCCTGAGGAATATCACGATATTCAAACTTAAGTCCAAGCGTGTCATCATCATCATCCCAGACAATAGCTTTTCTTTTGATGAGGTCGATAACACCTTTGAACTTCTCCTCTGAACCAAAGGGGATTTGCATCGGAGCAGGATTTGCCTTCAGTTTATTTTTTATCTCACTCACCACGCGGTAAAAATCAGATCCCACGCGATCCAGTTTATTAACAAACGCAATCCTTGGAATCCTGTATTTTTCTGCCTGTCTCCAGACAGTCTCAGACTGTGGCTCTACACCTCCCACGCCGCAAAATAGTGCAACTGCCCCATCAAGAACACGCAATGAACGTTCTACCTCAATGGTAAAATCAACATGCCCTGGTGTATCGATGATATTTATTTTGTATTCCTGCCCGTTCAATTTCCAGTAGCTGGTAATCGCAGCAGAGGTAATAGTAATACCTCTTTCTTTTTCCTGGACCATCCAGTCCATTACTGCAGCTCCATCATGTACCTCTCCCATCCGATGGGTCAGACCTGTGTAGAATAATATTCTTTCCGTAGCCGTGGTCTTCCCCGCATCGATATGGGCCATGATCCCGATATTCCTTGTATATTTCAGATCTCTGCTCACTGCTTAATCCGATGACCTTTTGTTTTCTCATCCGGAGGATTTTCCCGGAGCAACAATAAGGTATAAAAATCAGTATTTTTTTTCAGGAGCCGTGTCGTGACACGACCACTGACAGATTACATCTTAAAATCTTTGGTTTTAAAGCATTAAGAGAGCTGCTCGGCTTTTTTCAGGCTTAGAACCTGAAATGGGCAAAGGCTTTATTTGCATCTGCCATTCTATGCATATCCTCCTTCTTCTTAAAAGCACCTCCCTCTTCCTTGTAGGCAGCAATGATCTCTGCTGCAAGCTTGTCGCTCATCGACTTACCCGATCGCTGTTTGGCATACCGGATAAGATTCTTCATACTTAAAGTTATTTTCCTGTCTGGTCTCACTTCCACAGGAACCTGAAAAGTGGCACCTCCCACCCTTCTGCTTTTTACTTCAACATGTGGTGTTATGTTCTCAAGTGCTTTTTTCCATATTTCAAGGGGTTGCTTGTTTTCTCCCTTGGTTCTCTCTGCTACCAAATCAATCGCTTCGTAAAAGATATTGAAAGCTACATTCTTCTTCCCTTTCAGCATCATGTTATTCACAAACCTGGTTACCAGCTCATCATGATATTTAGGATCTGCCAGAAGTTCCCTTCTTTTTGGTTTTCCTTTTCTCATTTATCCTTATATAATATTATATTAATATTGTGCGAAACCCGTTATACTATCTGTCTTTTCCATTTCTTCTCAACCGTGCTTACAATCCTTGCATTATTCCAGGCATTGCTTTGTCTATCATATCACCCCCTGCTACCCCTCCTTTATCTTTTCCATTTTCCTCTCCCCTCAAATCTTTTTTTTCCTTCCTTTTTATCTTTTATCTTTTGCCTTTTCCCTTTTATCTTTTCCTTTTATCTTTTCCCTTTTATCTTTTCCCTTTTATCTTTTCCCTGTTATCTTTTATCTTTTCCCTGTTATCTTTTCCCTGTTATCTTTTATCTTTTCCCTTTTATCTTTTATCTTTTGCCTTTTATCTTTTATCCTTTCCCCACACTTTACTTCTTGGGTTGTTTGGTACCATACTTGGAACGACGCTGTGTTCTGCCTTCAACTCCTGACGTGTCGAGAGCACCACGGATCAGGTGGTATCTTACACCCGGAAGATCTTTCACCCTTCCCCCTCTGATCAGAACAATTGAATGTTCCTGCAGGTTATGCCCTTCACCAGGAATATATGCGTTCACCTCTTTCTGATTCGTCAACCTCACCCTTGCAACTTTACGCATTGCAGAATTTGGTTTCTTGGGTGTGGTGGTATAAACGCGCACGCATACACCCCTTCTTTGCGGACATGAGTCCAGGGCAGGGGCCTTGCTTTTATCAACCTGTTTCTTCCTTCCTTTTCTAACTAATTGCTGTATTGTCGGCATTTTAAGTCTAACATTTTGTTATTGAAAACCTCCCTTAGTAAATCGGTTCGCAAAGGTATACTTTTTTTTCGAAAACCATAAAAAATTAAATGAATTTTTAGATGTACCTGTAATTGTTGATTTTCCAAGGTAATCACTAAATTTTGGATCCCATTACAGGACTCTTTTGTGGTCATTTTTTAACTGTTTTTTTACAAACAATTTCGTTCATTCAAAAATAAATTACACGACTTGATACTTTATAGAAAATTATTACTTTTGCAAGTCCATCGGGAGAAAGGCTGTTAATGCGTTCACAATAAGATAAATAAACGCATCAACAGTGATAATAAAACTTGTGGC
This sequence comes from Bacteroides sp. SM23_62_1, assembly GCA_001304505.1. Classification (GTDB taxonomy): domain Bacteria; phylum Bacteroidota; class Bacteroidia; order Bacteroidales; family SM23-62; genus LJUQ01. Next base: position 94 of record LJUQ01000062.1, on the reverse strand, counting down.
AGAATAAATCAAAGATATTGGCAGTCAAATTTTTGTGAAGCTCCGGAGACTATTTTAGAACTCCGCAACATAATTTCCCGGAATAACTTTAATC
>LJUQ01000275.1 GCA_001304505.1 Bacteroides sp. SM23_62_1 | reverse complement strand
GTTTTTCCTGGACCAGAAGTTTTAAAGTATCTGCCCTGGCAGCATATTTTTCAGCCAGGTCATCTCTTCCTGCCATATACGCAAGCTTACTAAGTGCCTTTGCATTACCGTACATGTAACTGTTAATGGTAGGTCTTGCATTTTTTACATGTCGCCCCCCGCTTATTGATTCCTCCATACCATCACTGACATCGTACTGCCAGAAAAGTCCGTTTGGCAGACGCCTCATTGATTCCCAGGTCATATAATCATTATCTAAATCAGTAAGCATATCAATTATGAAGCTGCTGTCCCTGTCAACAAGAAAACGATTATAAAGGGCGTCTGCTGTCCAGCTGCTAAAATTCCGCAACTTATTCATGTTCTTACCATCATTGCCTCTGTACCATAGGTGTACATAATCATCGAGATACTTCCTGTCATGCAGCCACCGTGCTTCATAGATATGATGACCAAGAGCACAGCTGATTAAATTGTATTTATCAGCATATGACCGGTCAACAAGAAACTCTGTCATAGCATAACCCTGCGGTGTTTCCTTAATATGTTTACGTAATGTCCACCACCGGAAGTAGTATATCTCTTCAAAATTATTCTGAGGGCATTCAAAAAACGGAATATTCCTGCGCATCCACTCCCATGACTGATCATTTGAAACAGCCTGTACAATATTTTCTTCCTCCATCCGGTTAAACAGGTCAATATAATGTTTGAAATCATCCGGATTTAGTAAGAAAGGTGATTTACTACCAGAATAGTCTGAAATCTTCAGTGATTTTATATAAAATGTGGCCTGCTTAACCGGTTCACCGGACTGAGGCAAATCATAATCCTGTTCAGCAGGAGTATCAGGATTGGGGAATCGCCGTACTTCTCCGGTCCTGAATACAATTCGTTCAAGCGACGCTACCGGAGCAAAAAATATACGGTCTCTTGCTTCATTTTTGCCATTTACATTTATATTATAAGAGCGCCTGTCCACATCCAGTTCAATACTAATATCATATTGCTTCCCTGCTTTATAGTCCATTATTTTATCATACCGATAGCTGTCTTTCGCTTTAATTGTATTGTCAGAATCAAAAATAAGCCTTACAGCAGCAGTACCTTTGGCATCCTGAAACTCAACATGCAGCAATCCATTATCGTTCTGGGCGGGGATTACTGAAAATTCAGCCATCAGTTTTTTTGATGCAGGAAATAATCTTTCAGCTTTTGCATAATCATACCTGTCATAATCCTTAAGTGAAAGATATCGCGTACCGTCCGGTATTTTTTCTATTTGTACAGGGGCCCAAATTGGACTGTAAATGTTCCACTGCTTAAGTTCCTCGCCTGACGGCAGCCGGTTGAAAATATCATCTACCGGCTCATCTTCCTTATCTTTGACAGGAACAGGTATTGAAGCCACCCATATATCTTCCTTGTTCATGCTGTATGTTACCCATAAGTAGCCATCAGGAGGAGTTCCGTTACCCTCAAGAATACCCCTTACATATTGCGGTCCGTATGATTTATAATTACCGCCATAACGCATAGGGGATATTTCTCCATGGACCAGCAGAAGACTGTTGTAATCCAGTCCGTTTTCACTTGTAGAAACAGCCAGGGGCCAACGGAATTCCGAGGGATTATATACAGTGATATAACGCCCGTCTGAAGTGCGTTGTCCCCATATTTTAGCATTCCGGTTAACAAATCCGGGAGCCCTGACAGGTGCAGACCATGTTTTTCCTCCATCATCACTGATAGCAGTAAGTGCATGTTTCCATAACCCTACTACCCTTCCATCAGGTAAATGGTAATAACAGAAAGCTTTAAATTGTTTTTTCAGGGGTATGAGTGGATCATTCCTGTCAGCTTCTTCGTTCCATTGTTGCATCATTAGCGGATTAGCCAGCAATTCATCGCATGCTTCAACAAATCCTTTGTCTGAGCTGGTCTTATAAAAAGGGAAAGCAGTATTATCCTTGTTCCATGAAGCGTTGTAACGAATAAAATATACCGGTCCCAAGCTCCCGTCAGTAAAAATTTCACGTACTACACGACCTATGCCTTTCCCGTCATTTGGTTTATCCTTCTTATCCATACATATCCCGTAAAATGCCAGTGCCAATAACCGGTTTTTCTTTGACAAGTAAAAACCCATGCGTTGATGCATTACTGCATACAGGTCCTGTGCAATACCGGGATATCCTTGCTTAACTGTTCCGTCAGGGATTTTGTATCGGGGAAAGAGTACAATGGGTCTTGACCAGTTGTAACCATCTTTTGATGTTACAAGTAATGTCTGACCTGGCGGAATATGTTCGCCCGCAGAATCACTAAGGTACTCAAGGTAAAAAGTATTGTTCCGGTATGCCATCATTGGAGCATGATTGTAAGTCCATCCATGACCTTCAGCCATTTGAGGATACTCGCGGTTAGCCCTTAATACCTGTATGTTATGTACGCCTTTAACCGGACTCAACTGCCCGTGATGATAATCAATATTACATAATGTATTACCTGTATATCTAATAATGTCCTGGGTTTGAGCGGGAGCACTACAAAATATACATAGTACTATTAATGAAGATATTTTAAAAATAAAATGAATCATATATTTAATAAATAAGATAAATATATTTTAAATTTTACTCTTTTCCTGTTTTTTCCATTGTGCTTCTTTTATCAATTCTCTAAGCATCTTTTCTGTTGTTTTAAAGACAGTACCGTGTTTATGGCCTTCAGGTACATAAATTTCTCCGGAAATATCTGTAAATGCTTTAAAATTACGTGTTTTCACAGCTCCGTACTTTTTTTCCCTGTAAGCATCATAATAAATAAGCCATTCTTTACCCACTTTTATTGTAGTCGGACCTTCAGTAAACAAATCAGTGAAAGGTTCTGAAATGCCGGTGTAAGGACCTAGCGGTTGACTACCAAAAGCCACTTTAAGATTCCTGTTCTGACGGGTGTTATCTTTAAGTACAAGTACATATTCGCCTGTATCCTTTTTAACTATTACCGCATCAATTACACTGAATCCGGGATCTAAAAATAATCTGGTTTCTGCAAATGTTTTAAAATCTTTTGTTGTAGTATAATACATCCGGTGATTATTATCTTCTTCTTCCATACCCCGTTCAAATCTAAATGGTATTGTAGATGCCCATATTATTATAAACTGCTGGTTTTCATTGTCATAATACAACTCAGGGGCCCATACATTTACTGTGGCAGGCTCATGGTCCATTACCGGAATAAATTTCTGGTCCTCCCAATGGATCAAATCCATTGAACTGGCATAACCAAATCCCTGATCGCCCCTCCATGATGTTGTCCATACCAGATGAAAAATACTGTCAGGACCACACACTATTGATGGATCCCTCATTAATTTCTGCTTTCCCAGTCCAGGTTTTAAAAACGGACCCCCAAGATCTGTCCATTTATAACCATCGTAGCTGTATAAAAAATATAATCCGTCTGTTGAGGGTTCCCTGAAAGAAGTAAATATATAGACTTCTTTTATCTGATCCAGAATTAATACCCAGTCGTTACCGTCCTTTTTCTTACCCGGAGGATCGAACTCAACAATACTATTATTGGAAAAAACACCTATACCCGTAATGTTTCCGTTACGCGGATTATACCATGAAGCCTTTACCCGGCTGCCGGATATTTTACCCATATTAACCTTAAAATTACGTCCGTTATAAGCGTAAATGAATGCATAGTCTGCCCCCCTGGTAGCAATAATGTAATCATATTTTTCTCCCTGTTCGCCTGCTATCAATGACTGGTCAGGTATCCTTTCAAAATAAGGTCTTGAAAGCATAAGATTTTTAATATGAATCATTTGCCTTGCACCAGGATGATTTATTGCATCGTACCAGAAATCTTTTACTCCGTAAGCATTGTCAGTATCCCCGGGTTTGTGCATTTGCATAACGGCATTATGACCGTAAGTATGGCCGCAAGCGCCGGCAAAAACTGACCAGTATGCATATCTTCTCACATCATTGTCCGTCCAGTAAGGCTGTGAACTGTCATGCAATCCCTGTGGTATACGCTCATATGAAGGTTCACCGTCCAAAACAGGTTTTACCGGTATTTTCTTATAGTCCGATTCAACATATTTCCAGTTATCTTCACCGTAGCATAGTTCAGTATCATCCTGGTCATATCTTCTGTGCCCTGATTGAAACATGTTAAAGTCCAGCCACGATTCATCATGAAACCACATGGAAGATTGTGTCCTTCCCCTGGGATGATAAGATATAAGGTGATCAGGATCGTGTTCGCGAAGTGTACAGCCAATGGTATTCCAGATCCTGGTAGAATCGTTACCCTTAATATCACCTCCGTTTAACCATATAATATTTGATTTTCCCCCGTATCTCCCGGCAAGCCATGCCGCATAAATCTTTGCCTGCTCATTACTTACAAGTCCTGACTTAACATTATCACCCCATACTGGTATCAAAGCCATATATATATCTTTCTCAGCTGCCCTGTCAATTACAAAATCAATGTGATCCCAGAAATCATACTGTTCCGGATCTTCAAACTTACTCCCACGTGTAACTTTAGGTAATGAAATATTATTATTTATAAGGGCGCTGTCCCCATATACATTCACTGCAGACAGGGTATGAAGAACCATTACCTGAATAACATTAAAGCCATTCCGGCTCCTGTTTTCCAGGTACTTTTCCGCATCCTCTCTGCTGAGTTTTGTAAACAAGAGCCAGCCTGTATCACCAAGCCAGAAAAATGGATTTCCGCTCTCATCTTTAAAATATCGACTGTTTTCTGAAATCATTAATTTACCTGGAATGTTAACCTGATCAGATATGGTACAGGCAATAACCAGTATTATTGTTAGCATTACAATGAAAGAACTTTTCATAAAAGATCCTCCTTTTTATCTGCCAGGGTATCACGGTTATTTGTCGGATCCTTCCAGTTTATCTTTTTTAATGGATCAATACCATTTATGTATTTTTCTATGTTGGTATATCCGTCTCCGTTGCAATCCATACCAGCATCACCCGGATCACCGGGATTCAGTCTGTACCTGATTTCCCATTCATCGGGCATACCATCGTTATCAGAATCCATGTAAGGTTTACCTTTATATTCGGGATATCCGCCAACCTGACTTATGTCAGTAATTATACCCTGCCTGTAGGATTCCTTATCCAGCCTGCGTTTAATATACTGGCTGCCTGTGTCAGTACTGCCGCCTTCCACATAAGCTATTTTGCCTGTTCTTACCTGCTCAATAATGCGGAGATCAACGGCATCCCTTTTGGGTAAGGTAGCACCGGCATTATCCAAAACATATTCATATGCTTCCCTGGCTGGCATTATTGTTACATAAGGCATGGGCAAAGGTTTATCAACACGAATATATTCGGCATAATCCCCTGCATCAGGGAGGTCTTCAATCTGGACTCCCCCGTCCCAGTTATCGCTGGTTACAATCTCATTACCCTCAACAATATTTCCATTAACATAAGCCCTGCCAAATACTAAATAATCAAGTTTGCTGCGTCCTGATTCAGGTTTTAATATACGGTAGCCTACAGGTTTATCAGTCGGTGTTATGGGACCTGGCTTAAAGTAATTGTTTATAATGTTATACAGTGCGCGATAGTCCCCTCCATCAACGGTACGGTGCCACCAGTTAAAAATCACATTATTCACAAAATTAAATAC
>LJUQ01000274.1 GCA_001304505.1 Bacteroides sp. SM23_62_1 | reverse complement strand
AATGATGATATAATGGAGATGATTCTAACATTAAAATAGTTGCGTACACAACTGCAAAAGCCGGACATCTTGACCATATTCAGCCAGCTAGTTTACAACTAACATACATAACTTAACAACAAGTACTTAACTTCGGTTATGGATGGTCAATATACTCCGGTCACATGTGATCAAAACCTCCGATTATTTTATCAACCACACCTTATTTTTTTATCCAAAAAAGTTCGGATTTAGCTGAAGACATATAAGTATCAGAAGAATAAGGCCTTTTATCCTTGTGGAAAAGCTGAATAAATCCTAATTTAGCTTGCAATCATTAAGTAGTATTACTATAATTAAATCCAATATTTATGTTTTTGTAACTAATCAGTCAGCTTAAAATTAGCGATAAGATTCAAAGCATTCAATACATTCATCTTATTTTTCAATATTGTATCGGTGATACTTCTTAGGATAAGGAAGTTTTCCACACCTTTCCATGATTTAAACTGTCCGGAAACTTTTAATTTAACTTTTACATTCCGTATAGCCCTTTCACTACCGTTATTGTCAGGAGGTACTTTGGGATGATAAAGGAAGGTGAGGATATAGTCTTTATACTTCAGCATTCTTTTCTGGAATGAAACAAGTTCCTTAAGTTTTACGTCCAAACGGCATGTCAGCAATTCTTTCAGCTTGTTTTCCAGGTCTGTTCTCTCTCTTACAGGTCGATAATAGTCTCCTGGATCTAATTTTTTCTTCAATTCAATACCATCAAGAATAATTTTTCTAAAACTGCAAGTCCAGCGATGATCATATCTTTCATCAAGGTAGTTAAGTTCTCTCAGCAGGTGAGCTGTACAAAGCTGGTGGGTTTGAACATCTGTTTGAAAATGACTCTTCCAGCAATCGTGTACAAGAACAGTATCCTTAAATCCTTTAGGAAAGTTCTCTTCAATCGTTTTGTACCCCCTGTTATTGGTTCCATGCAACCAAGTCAAGCGGTCATTCTGCCATGCCCATATCCAAATCTTTTTACCGTTGAGCCTGCCTCCGGTCTCATCGGTACCAACCACCGGACTTTTCATTACCATATCCCTGATTCTGTGGTAAAGGGGAAGTGCTTTGGTTGAAAGGCGGTCAAGCAAACAATGGATGCCTCCTTCGCTGATGGGGACAGAAAATATATCACGAAACAATTCCTGCATTCTTAAGAACGGTATGTATTGCCGGCTATGAAAATACCCTGTCAGACTTTCTATCATGGGTCCATAACTTACCGGGGCTTGCAGACCATCGGGAAAAGAAGACATAGTAATATGCCCACAGGTACATGTCTTCATATAAACCCTGTGTTCAGTGACAACTGGCTTAATAGGCGGAAGGTCTATGACCTGTTTCCTTTCAACAAACTCACCGGGTATGGTTCCTATATCTTTCCCGCAACATTCGCAATATTCCGGTACATGATCGATGATCTCATCCGGATCAGATACCATCTCCAGGGTCGTTCCTTCATGGCCTTCCTGTCCACCCGGCTTACGGCCTGTTTTCCTTCTAAGACTTTTGCTTTTGAAAGGCCGGTTCTCATCTTTTGATGGGGGGACAGAACTGTTGTTACTGTTCTTAGGATTTTCGTATTTGGCCAATTTATCCTTTAAAATGGCATTATCATGCTTAAGTTGTTTATTTTCTTTTTCAAGGTACTCCAATTCTCTTATCCTTTTTCTGAGTCTGGAAACTTCTTTGCTCAGAGCTTCTATCTTATTGAATAAGATACTTATGTTGTCTGAAGAATTCAAATAGTGCTTTGTTTATTTATACAAAGCAACAATAGAAGAAACTAAAAGTCAAACTTTTAGTAAAATATATATTAAGATTGACTGCATGTTTTTGTTCATAACACCTTATTTTTCAATATCCCTGTTATGGCATTTAAAATTCCTGTGGAAAACCCCTTGATTATTGTTAATATCCACCTATTTTTGAAAAAAGAAAGACTGATTAGTTACCAGCAAATTAACCATTATTAACAAACCGGTCTTGAATTAACCTGATGAGATTTTATCAATTTAAGCAATCTTTTATAACAGGAATAATCTATAAACTGATTCTTTCCATTCTTGTTATAATCATCTGTTTCCCTCCGGTAAACCTGACATTTACAACAGGCATCGATCCACCATTATCATGGGCATTTAACTATTTATTTAAAAACGGATTAACCATTGGACAAAACATTATTTTCCCTCACGGTCCGCTTTCTTTTTTTATGTATCCGTTGCAGGAAAACTTTATCATCGCCTTAATTGCAACCATATTGCTGCAGTTTGGAATCATTTGTAATTTGTTTTCTCTTACTGCTTCTTACGACAAAAAAAACTGGCTGGTACCCATACTCCTGTCAATAATACTTCTGAAAGTATTGAATTTCAGGCTTCTGATCCTGACAAATATTTCATTGTTTTACCTCCTGCATTATCTTGATAACAAAGCCTTTTATAAATATGCCGGATTGTTATTGACTGCATTTGCTTTTTATGTGAAAGTCCATGTGGCTGTTATAGCCGTTACTATTACAGCATCATTCCTGATCATTGAATTATTCCGTCATCGGAAATTACTCCTGTTTGCAGGGGATACAGCAGTACAATTTCTGTTGATATTGATATTATGGTTCCTGATGTTCGGGTCATTTCGCAGTTTCTTTCCTTATTTATACGGTATGCTCAATCTTGCTGCAGATAACTCGGCGGCAGTGTCCTTATATCCCGAAAATAACTGGATTTGTCTTATCATATTTCTCCTGACACTGATACTGGTTCCATTTTTACAAAGAACCCGGATGGCATTATATTTTGGCCTTCTTTTCATTTTATCCTTTTTTGCAGCATGGAAATATGGAATGGCCCGTGAAGATATCTATCATGCCCGCAGTTTGTTTTTATATGCCTTCATGTTAATGGCACTTTTTGTGCTTTTCTGTAAAGAGTATTTACCGGTTAATATGATCATTATTTGCATCGGACTGTCAGCCTTTTATCTGAATTTAAGAAATTTACCTACTTATCATCCCATAGAGATTGAGTTTTTAGGGATCAATAATTTTTATGATTTTGTTACCGGATATTCATTTATTAAAAAAAGGGCCGATGAAACAATCGCAAAAAATCTTGCTGCCAAAAAACTTCCACAGAGTATTCTTGAGGAGATCGGAGAAAGAAAGGTTGATGTTTATCCCTTCGATTACTCTGTTATTCCGGCTAATTCCCTGAACTGGCAACCACGTCCGGTATTGCAAAGTTATGTTTCCTATACATCATGGTTGGATAGACAAAATACAAAACATTTTAATTCTGATGCAGCTCCGGAATTTATAATCTGGGATCTGAATACGATAACCAAGGATTTAAATGGCGGGACAGCAGAAAGCATTGATAACAGATATCTCCTCAACGATGAACCGGGAACGTTGTTGCAAATTATTATAAATTATGAATCCTTGTATAAGAATGAATCATTCCTGATCCTGAAAAGAAGAGACAAGCCTTTGAACTGCGATATACGGATTGCCGGTAATGTAACCTGTCAGTGGGATACCTGGATAGATTTACCTGAAGGTAATGGTGATATAATAAGAGCCGGAACCACCATCAGAAATAATATTTTCGGGAAAATATTAAGCTTTTTTTATAAAAACGAGGAATCATGGATATACTATAAAACAGTAAAAGGCGAGGTATTTAAATACAAAATTGTTCCTGAAAATGCAAAAGATGGCCTCTGGATAAATCCTTTTATTTTTAAGCCTGAATCACAATTCTTTTATCCGGAAGTTAAAAGCATAATGTTAAAAAATTCAAATAGAAAAGTAATGTCGGACAATATTCGGATTAATTGGGAAATAATTGATTTTAAGAATGAGAAAGATTCAATGATTCATTCATTTTTTCAGAAGACAGCAGGAATAAAACAAAGAGAATTATTAAACATTACAAATGAATTTGAGAAAAAAAATGATTACTGGAGCAGCACAGATTCGAACAATTACATAACAAATTGCTATCAGGGTTCAACAAGTTGCTTTGTACCTTCAAAATCATTCTCGCCAGTCTTTACCCTCAACCTTGACACCATCTCTCCGGATCCATTATACATTCAGGCCGGTTGCTGGATAACGGGATCAGAATCAGATATTATATGTGTTATTTCCGCCGAATGTAAAAATAAGATTTTAGTTTATGATGCTGTCGATTTAAATGAACAGATTATTGATGAAACAAGCTGGAATCATGTTTATAATTACCTGTACTGGGATCAAACTATAGATTCAGAGGAGACCATTTTGAAAGTTTATATATGGAATAATGGGGACAATCATATTTATATTGATGATTTTAATGTCAATCTGATTGCAGAAAAGCCTGATATATATTGATTTCCCATTATATCACCCGATCATCCAAAAATATACCATGAAAATCTCTGTAGAACTGATCCGGAATTACCTCAAGCTCCTTTTCCTCTGCTATTGCTATCTATTAATTGCCAGATCATTGGAAACTATCTGGGTGCTCAGAAATCATGTAGTGGAAGGTCTGTTAAAATATGAATTAACCGGGCTGCTGGGAGACTTTTTCCTGATTAATTCTGTATTTATTGTGATTTTTCTTATACAGTCTATTTTAAAAAAATCTTTCCGTAAACTGTTTAATGTAATATTAACCTCACTTATAGTAATTCTATGTTTGTTTCATGTTATGATTTTAAGCTATTATGTCTATTCACTGAAACCATTAGACCAGTTTTTATTCACTTACTCATTAAAGGAAATACTTTTTACAGTTACTACTTCAAATGCAAATTTTCTTTCAGTAGGAGTATTGGTAATATTATTTGTTTTAATCGCTATCTTTTCCCCCGGATTATTTAACAGAATAAAGTTCCGCGAAAGAATTTTCAGATGGTTTTTTATGGTTATACTGATCTCCGTTCCACTTAGTTTTTTATCGCTTAAAATGATTGATAAGGACAATAATGATATCAGAAGAAATATAAAAATCAATAAATCCCTGTTTTTTTACAGAAAGAGTTGCTCTTATTTACTCAGGTATGAAAGGGATATGAAATTGTCTCCTGAAAACTTACAAAAATTCCGGGGAATGTTTTCCAACAAGGATTTTATTTCTGAAGAATATCCCCTGTTACATCAAAGAAATAACACTGATAATCTTGGTTACTTTTTCATCCCTTCGGATACACTCCCAAATTTTGTCATATTAATAACTGAAGGCCTTGGTGAAAGGTTTCTCCAATCCTTTCATGGTATTCAATTAATGCCTTTTTTAGATAGCCTGACTGAACACAGTCTTCACTGGGACAGATTCTTAACAACAGGAGAACGATCATTTGCCGTTGTTCCATCAATTACAGGTTCATTACCATATGGAGAAACGGGATTTATGCTTTTGGACCGGCTTCCAAAGCATATCACCATGATAAACCTGTTAAAGCGTTTTGGCTATCAATCGCATTTCTTTTATGGCCAGGGAGCATGGTTCCATCAAAAGGACAGGTTTTTCAGAATGAACGATATCGATCTGATCATTGATAAATCTGATTTTTCCTCCGGGTACGATAAGGTAATGGCTCTGGAGAATACGTTCTTCTGGGGTTATAATGATATGGATCTTTTTCAGCAATCAATAGAAATTCTGGATACTTTACCCCCAGGTCCAAGAATTGATCT
>LJUQ01000273.1 GCA_001304505.1 Bacteroides sp. SM23_62_1 | reverse complement strand
TTGTAACCTGGCACAAACCATTATAATTATTTATAAACCTGCGATAAGTTTTTTCATTATGAGCGTCATTTTTGGTTCAGCTTCATTGGCAACCTTCTGAACATCTTCGAGTGTTACTTTTGTAATTTTCCCGGGAACGCCCAGATCGGTAATAATTGAAATGGCAAAGCAAATGATTCCCATCTGGTGGGCCACAATGATTTCAGGCACTGTTGACATTCCAACCGTATCACCGCCAATAATTCTGAAATATTCATACTCTTTTGGTGTTTCAAGCGTGGGGCCGGTAGTGGCAATATAACATCCCTGTTGTATACTCACATTATTTTCATGTGCGATTTTCATTGCTTTATCGATCAGTTTTTTATCATATGTATCACTCATATCAGGGAACCTGGCTCCAAAATCCGGATCATGTTTGCCAATCAGGGGATTAGGGATCAGGTTTATGTGATCATTAATGATCATCAGGTCACCGATCGCATAATCCGGATTCACTCCACCGCTGGCATTTGAAACGAAAAGGTAATGAATCCCGAGATACTTCATGACTCTGACAGGAAAAGTAACCTGTTGTGTTGTATAACCTTCATAGTAATGGAAACGCCCTTGCATGGCGATAACATTCTTCCCGTTTATTTTACCAAAAATCAACTTTCCATGATGGCCTTCAACGGTTGAAACAGGGAAATTTGGTATATCTTCATAATCAATAATACGATGCTTATCAATTTCTTTCACCATTCCACCCAGGCCAGTTCCGAGAATGATTCCAATCTGAGGTTGAAAAGCTGTTTCATTTTTTATAAAGGATACTGTCTCTTTTATTGTCTCTAACATAGTTTATAATATGTTTATTAAAATGCTCGGTATCTTCATTCAGGAAACTTATAAATATTGGTATAAAATAAATTCTTTCTTTTATTCCAACATCAATATCTGTAAATTTTTGCAGACGCATAGCATCTTTTTCTGTTGTGAAGATTATTTTTTCATCTCCTTTCAGGGAATGATAGAATGATATGATATTGTTGATATCTTTTGTTTTATATTCATAATGATCAGGATATAACATTTCCGAAATCTTTGTGGAATAATTTCGCAGAAATTTTTTAAAGGTTCTTGGATATGCTATACCTGCTATCATCAGGATTTGCGGCTTCATTTTTTTAATATCTTCCCTGCTTAACGGTTTCCCCGGGATTTGAAAAACGGGTATGGGATTATCATCTTTTATTTTCGTAAAGTAGAGATGCTGAAAAGGATACAATTTCAGGTCTTTCACAACAATTCTGCGCTCGATTGGTTTCAGACGGTCAGGACATTTTGTGATAAGGATGATATTAGCCCTTCTTTTTTCGAAAGGTTGTTCACGAAGCCTTCCTGCCGGTAAAAGAAAATCTTCTGAAAGAGGCCTGTTAAAATCTATGAGAAGTATTGACAGACCTGCCTTCACATACCTGTGTTGATAAGCATCATCGAGAATAATTACATCCAGATTGGGAATGGTTTTTATCAATTCCCAGATTCCATGCACTCTTTTTCTGTCTACTGCCACATGAATATCCGGAAATTTTTGTTTAATCTGCCGGGGTTCGTCTCCTATTTGGGTGAAAGTCGAATTCTCATTGGCAAGTATGAAATGCCTGGTTTTTCTCCTGTAACCCCTGCTTAGGACAGCAATTCTGAAGTCATCCTTTAGTAACCGGATAAGATGTTCAACATGAGGTGTTTTCCCGGTGCCACCGAGAGCAATATTACCAACACTGATGATTGGAATATCAAATTCCTTTGATTCAATAATTTGATAGTCAAAAAGAAAATTCCTGAGGTAAACTACCAGTCCATAAAGCAATGAAAATGGATACAATAGAATAGCCCATTTGTTATAAGTTCCGGGAAGCATAATATAAAAATGTCTCAAATTATAAATGCCTCAAAGGACAAAACAATCATCTTATTTGTTTTGAGGCATTTGAGTGCAATTAAGGCATTTATAAATTTTTTCAATGAAGTTCCACCTCAAAAGGCAATCTGGCCTGGATTCCCGACAGACTTTCCAGGTCCTCGAGCTGTTTCAGGTACCTGAAATGTTGACCCAATTCCCTTTTCAGGACCCACATCCTGGTCTTTTCTGATAGTTCTCTCAATATTTGTTCTAAAGGATCTTCGAGTTTTGGAAGTTCAACGATTCTGTATTTTTCAAGTCCGGCCATTTCTGCGGCAATATCAATGGCTGTATGTAATCCTCCAAATACATCAACCAGTCCATTATCCTTGGCATTTATCCCGCTCCAGACCCTGCCCTGGCCAATTGCATCAACCTGATCCCGCGTCATATCACGCCCTTCTGAAACATGTGACACAAAAGTATCGTAGACCTCCTGTATACCATACCTGATCACTTCCTTTTCCTCACCGGTTAAAGGTCTGAACAGAGAGCCAAAATCGGCATATTGGTTTGTTTTAGCTACATCCACATGGATGCCAAGCTTTTTATTGAAGAATTTCTGGGCATTTGGGAATATAGCAAAAACACCAATTGATCCGGTAATGGTGGTAGGATGTGCCACAATGGTATCTGCGGGTACAACAATATAATATCCTCCGGAGGCAGCTACGTCTCCAAGGGATGCAACAACCGGTTTGACATCTTCTGCCAGAAATATTTCCCTCCAGATCACTTCTGAAGGAAGCGCACCACCACCACCTGAATTAACCCGCAGAACAATTGCTTTGATTGAGCTATCGCGTCTGGCCTGCCGGATGGTTTTTGAAATTCTTTCAGAACTGATCGTGCCTTCACCCATATTACCTCTTATAATATTGCCATATGCATATATAATAGCTATTTTATCTTTAGCCAGGCCTTTATATTCCCTGGATTTAGGTACTTTTGTATATCTTTTGAGGGTAATACTGTTAAGATCTTTTTTTTCTTTTGTGCCTGTTAATTGTTTTAACTCAGATATCACTTCATCTTTGTACTTCACACTGTCAATCAACTCATATTTCATGGCGTGACCGGCACTCCGGATGGAAAAATCTTCAGCAATTTTGTTGAGTGTTTCAACCTGGATTTCCCTTTCCCTGGCAATTTCCTGCAGCATATGTTTCCATATTGTACCAACCCAGGCAAGTATCTGTTCGCGGTTCTCATCACTCATCTGGTTATACATGAATGGTTCAGTGGCGGATTTATATGAACCATGACGGATAACCTGTGCTTCAATACCAAGTTTATCAAGTGCATCCTTATAAAACATGACCTGTGCCCCCAAACCTGCAAATCCCAGCTCCCCGGCTGGATTTAAGTAAATTCTGTCTGATACTGTAGCAAGATAATAGGCCTTCTGTGTATAGAAATCGCTGTAAGTAAGAATGAATTTACCCGATTCCCTGAAATCAATCAAGGCATTACGGATCTCTTCAACAGTAGCGATACCGGCATTAATATAGGAAAGCTCCATGAATATTCCGGCAATATTATCATCCTGTTTTGCTTTCTTTATGTTATCGATGATATTATTTAATCCCAATTGTTTCATTGCAGAAAAACCATCGGAGGGAAAAATATCAAACGGATTTTCTTCAGCCCGTTCAACAATGATTTCTGTAAGGGTTATATATAAAATGGTATTTGGTTTTACCTCCACAGGTTTTTCCTGTGATGCAGCTGAAATAATGATGAGCATGAAAAAAAAGAACATGATGGATGCAACAATAATCCCCACAATGGTTGCAAGGGTATATTTCAAAAAGTCTTTCATTTTAACGTACAGATTTAAGTCGAAAATTAATAAGTTTTGAGATTTTCAAAGATAAATAAAATAGTTATGAAAGGATTGACAGAGATCTTCTTTTAAATGTCTGAAAATATATTAAACTTGTGACGTAAATCTGGATATGTTTGGCAATCTCATGAAAATTTTCAACATCATATGAAAGTTTCATTGATTCATAACTACAAGAAAATGGATTTGACCAGGTTACCGGGATAAAATACAAGATCATTCTGAAATAAATCTGATAAAAAACCATTCAATGCATACGGTTTATCTCCTGATCGGAGGCAATAAAGGTGACAGGATAAAGTTCCTGGAGGAAGCCCGTGAAATAATTATCAGGCAAATCGGCCATATATATAAGTACTCATCAGTATATGAGACCGAACCCTGGGGATTTAATCATGAAAACCGGTTCCTGAACCAATGTCTGATTGTAAAAACCCTCCTGTCACCTCACGATGTTCTCAAATCAATTAAAGAAATTGAAGCACACTTTGATAGAATGAGAAATACTGACGTATATGAAAGCAGGAATATGGATATTGATATTTTATTTTTTAATGACCTCATCCTCAATGATGAAGATCTGAAAATCCCGCATCCGTTATTATATGAACGTAAATTTGTCCTTGTTCCCCTGGTTGAGGTAGAGCCGGATTTAATTCATCCGGTTATTCATAAAACTGTCAGTGAACTATTACTGCAATGTTCAGATAATAAAATAGTTGTGCCATATCACGTGTAATTAAAAAAATACGAATACCTTTTTGATGGAAGTAAATGGATAGGATTTTGCACCAAGATCCTTAAAAAGTGAAATCAATTGACGCGCTGAAGGATTATCAATACAGAGGAGAAGATTCTTTTCAGCATTTTCTGCAATAAATTGATCGAGTATAAGGTATAATGCACCATTTTCTATTCCTTCATTATCTGCTGCAGCATAATGTATGATCTGTCGGCCTTTGAAACGAATAAAGAAAACAGTGGCACAGAGATTATTTTCCTTTGAATACGCTCCATGTATCTCACCCATCCGGTATCGAAGCGAATTGGAAAGTATCTGGCGTAAGAGTGATAATCCGGAAGGTTTTAAACGATATGAATTGAATTTGTCAAACCGGTAAACAAATTCTAAGAATTCGTGATTTGATATACTTTTCATAATACTGATCCTGTCCTGCTGTGCATATTTGATTTTTTCAATTGCAATATCTCTGTAAACTGCCTGGATCTTAAAATGTGATGAAATCAGTTCGAGCTCGGTTGTATACTTTTTAATTTGTCTGGAAGGGTGTAAAGGTAACTTGTTAAATTTATTAAAATGACATGATCTTATTCCATAATGTGAAGGAATTGAACTAAGAATTTCTTCTGCCATTATTTCATCCATAATGTCGCTTGAAAAAATCCCAAGCTGCCAGGTAAAAGCAGGCTGAATGATAACAGGGAAGAAAAAACGCCTGGATACTGGTAAAGGCATCACGGTTTTGTAATCCTCAGTTATCAAAGCTTCCCAATCCGGGCAGGTAATATTCAGATACCATGAAAGTGGATATATATTAGCATTAACAGCCGATATAATAGTCTCATCCCATAAGGTGAAGTCAATTTCAATATGCCTGCAATGTTTTACAAGTTTATTGTGATTGCTCATATTAGTCCTTCGTCTGCAAAGCTAAAATAGGAATTATCTGCAATAATAATATGATCCAGCAGATTGATATCCATGATTTGTGCTGAATCTTTAAGTTTATTGGTAATCCTTATATCCGCATCACTTGGTTTCAGGTTACCGGAAGGGTGATTATGACATAAAATAATCGCAGATGAAAGACGGTCAACAGCATTTTTAAGTATAATTCTTGTATCGATGATGGTTCCGGATATTCCACCCTGACTGATCCTGACTTTGTCAATAACGCGGTTTGACCTGTTTAATAGCAGAACCCAGAATTC
>LJUQ01000272.1 GCA_001304505.1 Bacteroides sp. SM23_62_1 | reverse complement strand
CAACATGCCGCTCAGAACGGAATTATAATAGTAATGCAGTTGTTGTGTCAGATATCCTCCAGCCGGTCTGGTGGGATCAATGATATTAGCATTTAAAGCATGATGACGTAGGAGGCTGAATATCCATTGCCGGATGTTTCCTACTTGGGGTGCAGCTCACGCTGCACCCTTTTTTTATTAACTTTACACCAGTGATATATCACCTGCCCCAACAATGAAGAAAATACTCCTGCTCGGTGCTGGACTGTCATCAAACAGTTTGATTAAGTATTTGCTTGACCAGACTGAAAAATTTAACTGGCACCTGACTGTGGGTGATTTTGATGAGCAGAAAGCCAGGAAAAAAATCGGGGACCATCCTCATGGAACAGGAGTAAGTTTTGATGTATTCAACGAAGATCAAAAGGAACTACTCATCAGTAATGCTGACATAGTTATATCGATGCTCCCACACCGTTTGCATCCCCTCCTGGCTTATAGTTGTATCAAGCACCGGAAAAATCTGATCACAGCTTCCTATGTATCAGAGGAAGTGAGGCAACTTGATACACAGGTTAAAAAACTGGGGCTGTTATTCCTGAATGAAATTGGTGTCGATCCCGGGATTGATCATATGTCAGCTATGAAGGTTATAAACAGGATCAGGAAGGAGGGCGGGATACTGGATATTTTTGAGTCGAATACCGGGGGGCTGGTTGCACCCGGCTATGAAAGGAATCCATGGCAATATAAGTTTACATGGAATCCCCGGAATGTGGTCCTGGCAGGTCAACATGGTGCCCGTTTTTTGCATAATGGGAAATTCAAATATATCCCCTATCATAAAATATTCCAGCGATATGAAATCATCACTGTACTGGATAAGGGAGAATTTGAGGTGTATCCAAACAGGGATTCCCTTCAATACAAGGATGATTATGGCCTTGATGAAATATCTACCATGTTCAGAGGTACCATCAGAAGACCGGGTTTCTGCGATGCATGGAATACCCTTGTCCAGCTCGGGGCAACAGATGACTCATATGTTGTCGAATTCCCGGGTGAGATGACATACAGGGATTTTACAAACAGTTTCCTTGCGTACAATATCATTGATCCGGTTGAAATTAAGCTGGCTAACTACCTGAACATACCATTTGACGGGAAAATCATGAAACAGCTTGAATGGCTTGGATTATTTGAACGGAAAACCGTTGGCCTCAATAACCAGACTCCGGCAAGGATCCTTCAGCATCTCCTGGAAGAAAAATGGAAGCTCGAATCCGGCGATAAAGACATGATCGTTATGCAACACCAGTTTGAGTATCTCCTGAAAGGAAAACGAAAGCGTATTGTCTCCTCTCTTAGCGTCATTGGGGAAAATCCTGATGAAACAGCAATGTCGATGACTGTAGGTTTGCCTGTTGGAATTGCAGCAAAACTCATACTTGAACGGAAAATTCAGGCAACAGGTGTCTGCATACCAACAACACCCGAATTCTATGAACCAATCCTGAATGAACTCGAAGATTACGGGATTAAATTTGTAGAGGAATCTTTTGAATTATAATATATCTAAAACAGTACGGATTAATATTTTTTTAACCACAGAGATCACAGAGAAAAATAGAGAGAATACAGAGAGTTGCTGATAAAAGTGATTTCTCTGTGTTCTCTGTGGTTAAAAACAAAGATAAAAATCCTTCGTTAATTCCCTGTAATCCTTTGTAAACTCACGATTGGTGTGATGATGTACAATAAGTTCATTTTCTTGTATAGAATGCTCTTTTTCTCTGGTAAATTCCATGAGATACCTGATAGCCTTTTTACCAGCTACCGGGATAACATCCGTTTTCCTCTTAAGGAAAAACCCATAACTGTTTGCCAGACTGAGAAATATCTTTCCTTCTATAACCGGTAGAATAAGAGCAAATAAGCCACTTTGCTCCAGTACTTCACTAACTCCCGTCAGGATTTCATGAAATGACAGTCTTACATGATGCCGGGACATACTTTTTGCATCATCAGCCGATTTTATTGCATCAAAAAAATAGGGGGGATTTGTTACGATTAGATCGTATTTTGCCTGATTGCTCCTGGCAAAATCCTGAAACGAAGAATGAAAGAGGCTAATCCTTTCCGGCCAGGGTGATTCACGTATGTTTTCACCTGCCTGCAGGAATGAAGCATCATCTGTTTCTACAGCATGAATCTCTGCCTTAGTTCTCTGCGCCAGCATCAACGCAATGAGTCCTGTGCCGGTACCAATATCCAGTACTTTTTTTACACTGCTAATATTTACCCATGAACCGAGCAATACCCCATCAGTCCCGACCTTAAAGACTGTCCTGTCCTGTTTAATAATGAATTGTTTGAATTGAAAAGAATTATTAGACATATGCGTTAATCCCGGACTTATCTTTTATTGACATACAATTTTTTTTACAGGGGCTGTGTCATACTCTTTACTAATATTCAATATTCACAATCTTCATACATCCCCATTCCGAACAACGCAAAATCATATTTCACCGGATCAGCCGGATCGAGCTGTCTTAAAACAGTGGTGAGCTGCTCTACAGCCTTCCAGTCATTCTGCTTTCGTTTCAGAAGATTGAGTTGCCGCGCAATGGTTCCGGTATGAATATCCAGCGGTATATATAAATCTGAAGGATCAATTCGATCCCACAGCCCGAAATCAACACCACGATTATCTCTTCTTACCATCCATCGCAGAAACATATTAAGACGTTTGGCAGAAGCATTCCTCGAAACATCGGCAATATGTTTCTCTGTTCTCCTTAAATGGTCTGACTCAAAAAAAAATTTTCTGAATCCCATCAATGACTGTTTTATACTTCCTGTTTTATGATAAATATTTTCAAAAATTCCCCTTAGTCCACCATAATTCTGGTACAGGTGCCGGATGGACCGGATGAAATATTTGCAATCCTCGTAATTGAATGTCCTGTGCATAAAACATTCAAATATGGAAACATCCCTACCAGAGGCATTCATAATGAAATCAAACGGATTATTATCCATCAGTTCCATCAGCCGCATTGCCGAGCGAATAATCATTTTTCGCTGACCCCATGCAATCGTAGCTGTTAAAAATCCGGAGATCTCAATATTCTCCAATGTACTGAAAAGATGAGGAACCTGGACAGGATCATCTTCAATAAACCGGGGATGATTATATTGATCGGCTTTTTCATTCAATAACTGTATCACCTCTTCAGAAAGCATACAAATATGTAAAGTAAAAGTGCTAAATTATCAAATGGCACAATCATAACCAAGTCACCCCGGCGAGCGAAGCGAGGAGGCCCGCCTGCCGAATCCGCCTTAGGTGAAGCAGGCAGGGAACTCTTAATCGATAACGGTAAACAAAGATTTGGAGTGTTCAATAAACAAAATTATCCCGGAAATGACGAGATCCCTCATCCGCCTGAGGCGGATGAGGGATGACTTGGTTCATATGACAGTTGCAGTTGTTTATACCACAACTTAATGACGCTCTCGAAGCGAGCCTAATGACAATGAATGACTATTGAATGACGCCCGCGCAGCGGGCTGATGACAACTTGATGAATATTGAACAACTACTGAAGCAAAACTGAATTAACTATTGAACTAATCATTGAATAACGCGAGCGATATCGGGCGAATACCTACTGAACAACGATCCCGTCTTTCAACTGTATCATCCGGTCAGACATGCCGGCAAGTTCCTTATCGTGGGTTACAATCATGAAGGTCTGGTTGTATTTATCCCTGAGCGTAAAAAACAGCTCATGTAATTCCTTCTTATTCTGGCTGTCGAGATTTCCTGATGGTTCATCAGCAAGGATGATGGCAGGATTATTAATCAGTGCCCTGGCAACGGCTATTCTTTGTTGCTCGCCGCCGGACAGCTCGGATGGCTTATGATCAAGCCGGTCTGTCAGGCCAAGGAATGTCAGCAGTTCTTCAGCACTGTCTTCAACCTCCTTCCTGGATCTGCGGGCAATATAACCTGGAATGCAGACATTCTCAAACGCTGTAAATTCGGGTAAAAGATGATGGAACTGGAAAACAAATCCAATCGATTGATTCCTGAACCGGGCCATCTGTTTTTCTTTCATCCTGTCAACATCAGTGCCGGAAATCACGATTCTGCCCGTATCTTTTTTCATCAACGTGCCAATAATCTGTAATAAGGTTGTTTTACCGGCACCGCTGGCACCAACAACAGAAACAATTTCACCCTTATTAACTTCCAGATTAATTCCTTTTAATACCTGAAGATCCCCGAAAGACTTGGTAATGTTTTCAACACTGATCATCCCTGAACATCATCTTTAAATCCTTTAATATCATCCATCAGGTCTTCTGTGCTTTTCTTAATATCTTTCCCAAGTTCATTAATCTCTTTCTTTACTTCCGGGGCACTTTCGTTAATCTCCCGTTTAATATCATCGGCGGCTTTTTTAAACTCACGCAGTCCTTTCCCCAGCCCTCTTGCCATTTCAGGAATTTTTTTTGATCCGAAAAGCAGCAATATAACCAGGGCAATAATGATTATCTCCTGACCGCTGATAAACAGCATATGGTACATACCTGTATGAATTATTCCTGATACAAATATACTTCAGATTTTTTTTATCAGGATCTTTTTTTCGCACTCAATGCTCTTTCTTCCGGGGATTTTTTGATTGTATCATATACGATCGGTGTGGCAATAAATACAGAAGAATAGGTACCTATCCCGATTCCAATGAGCAGTGCAAATGTAAATCCTCTGATCACCTCACCACCAAAAAGAAAGATAACGAGCAGCACAAAAATGGTTGTTAATGCAGTGTTTATGGTCCGGCTAAGGGTACTGTTGATGGCCATGTTGAGTACTTCAGCCCTGTCACGTTTTCTGTACAGGCCAATATATTCCCGTATCCTGTCAAAAACAACCACAGTGTCGTTGATTGAATATCCCACAACAGTGAGGATGGCCGCAATAAATGCCTGGTCGATTTCCATAGAAAAGGGTACGATTCCGTAAAACAATGAGAAAGTACCAAGGACAAGCATCACATCGTGCACCAGTGCCGCAACACCTCCCAGTCCGAATTGCCAGTTCCTGAACCGGATGAAGATATAGATAAAAATCACAACAAGAGAGAAAAGGATCGCCCACACTGCCTGGACTTTAATATCATCAGCAACCGTTGGCCCTACCTTTGACGAGCTCTGTCGATAATCTGTCAGGAAGGTTTCGAGATCCACATCCCCGCCCAGATAAGGTCTCAGGCCTTCGTATAGTAGCCGTTCCACCTCATCATCTGCTTCAGCAGCATCATCATCGATAAGATACTTTGTTGTAACCCTGATCTGGTTCTCACCACCGAATGTGATCACCTGGGGTGTCTGGCCATAAACCTGCGCCAGGCTGTTGGTAATGTCTACCGTATTAACCGGTTCATCAAACCTCACAACAAAAGTCCTTCCCCCGGTAAAGTCTGTTCCAAGATTCAATCCGCGTGTAAAAAGTGATATAATCCCGATAGTGATGATGATGGCAGAGAGAATATAAAAAGGTTTCCGGTTTTTGATAAACTGGATATTCGTATTCTTAAAAGCATTCTGCGTCAATCTTGTTGCAAATGTTAAAACCCTGTTCTTTGTCAGCATACTTTCATAAATCAGCCTGGTGATAAAGATAGCTGAAAACAGGGATGTTATGATTCCGATTACCAGGGTGGTTGCGAATCCTTTTATGGGGCCCGTTCCAAAAATAAGAAGAATAATTCCGGTAAGTATGGTGGTCATA
>LJUQ01000061.1 GCA_001304505.1 Bacteroides sp. SM23_62_1 | reverse complement strand
AAGGCGTCGTGAGCTGGTTGGGATCATGCTGGGTTTATCGGAATATTATTTCCCGATTTTTGAAGAGATTTTCGCCTATTACGACATTCCGCTGGAGTTGAAATACTGTTCAATCATTGAATCGGCACTCAATCCCAGGGCTGTATCAAGGGCGGGAGCAACCGGTATCTGGCAATTCATGTATGGTACAGGAAAAATGTATAATCTTACCATTAACTCCCTTGTCGATGAACGACGTGATCCTGTTAAATCCACCCATGCTGCAGCACGATTAATGATGGATCTGTATGGTATATATGGTGACTGGATTCTTGTAATTGCTGCATATAATTGTGGTCCCGGTAATGTGAACAAGGCTATCAGACGGTCAGGCGGAAAAAATAATTACTGGGATATTTATTATTACCTGCCGCGGGAGACCCGTGGCCATGTACCTGCTTTTATTGCAACAGCCTATTTTATGAATTACTACCAGGAGCATAACCTCCTGCCCAGGAAAATTGACCTGGCAATGGCGGTTGATACCATAATGATTACAGAAGAATTGCATCTTGAACAGGTCGCCAGGGTATTGGATATTCCGCTGTCTATGGTACGCGATCTGAATCCTCAGTATAAATGGGATATTATACCAGGCCGGGAAAAACCCTATCCCCTGAGAATACCGGTAGAATACAGTATGAAGTTTATTGAACTCAGTGATACAATCTTTACCTATAACGATTCTGTTTATTTTAATGAAAAAAATAGGATAAGATCCCCATCTTATTATGCTTCCTCCAATTATTTGCCCGGGCCACCATCACCTGATATGGTAGGGTTACCCTATACAGTAAAATCCGGTGATAATCTCGGATACATTGCAGCCTGGTACAATGTAAGGGTATCCGATTTGAAATACTGGAACAATATTGGCGGAACAATGATCCGTTCCGGTCAGAAACTCGTTGTATATGTGCCTAAAAGCAGGCAATCTCGATACAAAGAGATTAATAATATGTCCTTTGAAGAAAAACAAAAAATGATTGGCAAAGAGGTAACCATTGTGAATAATATAACGAATGCGCAATCAGAGGATGCAGGTGGTGAATATATTTATTATACTGTAAAATCGGGTGATACACTCTGGGATATTGCGAAGAAATTCCCCGGGGTGACGGATACAGATATCATGCAGCTGAATGGTATTACCAATGCCAGCAAAATACAGCCGGGGCAGATAATAAAGGTAACCAGAAAGGATAACTTCTGAACCTGGCTCTGATCTGATTAACCGGATATATGAAGCCTTTTAAGATATTATTGTTTCTGTTGTCTGTCTTAGTTATTCTCTTCATTGTCTCCCTGTTTTTCCCCGAACAGGGGATCCACATTAATGAGAGGTTAAGTCTTCAATTTATTTCTCCGGATGAAATTTTGAAGCCTGACACTTTTGAATATGCTGATATTTCATCAATTATTAGTCAGAGTATTGCCATCCATGATTCAATGCCATCCGGAGATCCGGTTTTTTCAAATGAGGAAGGAATCCTTCTGGATACGATAAGAGCTGATGAGGACAGCCTCAGGATTAAGGTGCACAGGATTGAATTTCCCGGGGGTGACAGCACCCTGTTGTACCCGATTTTTCGTCAGTTGAGAAAAGTTAAATCAACCGGAGAACTGATCCGGATTATGCATTATGGTGATTCCCAGATAGAGGGAGACCGGATGACCTCTTTTATCAGGTATAAATTACAGGGACGTTTCGGGGGGTCTGGCATTGGCCTTCAACCATTAGTATCCCTTTATGGTTATCAGATTTCACTGAAGCATGCTTCATCCGAAAATTGGTTGAGATATACTGCCTTCGGGAATGCAGACACGACGCTGGGACATAGCCATTATGGTGCACTTGGCTGCTTTGCAAGATTTACTCCCCATTCTGCAGATTCATTGTCACCCGACACTGTTATACAAGAGGCATGGATAGAATTAACGGGATCGGGCCGGACATGGTCCGGGAGAGCTGCATTCCATCAATGCAGGATTTTTTTTGGAAATAATCCTGAACCTTTACTCTATAAAATGTATGTCGACGATACACTCGTAGATGCCGATTTTCTGGCCGTTACGGATGGATTGGAGATTAAGGAATGGCATTTTAATCAATCACCGGCAAAACTAAAATTTTCTTTTTATGGGGAAGTTAGTCCGGATTTCTATGCTATTGCACTGGATGATGAACAGGGTGTAGCAGTAGATAATATTCCAATGAGGGGGAGTGCCGGTCTTGTTTTTACAAAAATTGAGCAGGACATGCTAAAAAAAATGTTTGATGTCCTCAATGTAAAAATGTTTATTCTTCAGTTCGGGGGGAATGTGGTACCTTACATGGTGGATAATTATAGCTACTATGAAAAATGGTTTACCGGCCAGTTGAAAGCATTAAAAGCGTTATGTCCGGATATACCAATTGTTGTGATTGGAGTATCAGATATGTCAACAAAAGAAAAGGACAGGTTTATTACCTATCCAAACCTGGAAAACATTAGAGATGCACTGAAATCAGCATCATTCAGTGCAGGTTGCGCATACTGGGATATGTTCGAAGCAATGGGCGGAAGAAATTCAATGCCCAGCTGGGTTTATGCACAACCTCCCCTGGCAACTTCTGATTTTGTCCATTTCAACGAGAGAGGTGCCAGGGTGATCGCGGAAATGTTTTATAACGCCTTAATATATGAATATGAGGCCTATCTTAAAAACCTGAAATGATGAACAGGTATCTATATTAAAGCTTGCTGGTTTCTGGCAATCAGGAGATTGAGTTTATTTCGTAGCCTTTGCATTTTATATGTGAAAAAATTGTGAGAGATATAGGAACATGATCTGCAATTCTGAATGTATTGTTCTGACAGATTTTTGCAAAATGAGAAAAGGTGTCAGATTGATTTTGATTATTATTTATCAGGTTTTCGCTTTTACTTCTTTTCCCCAGGCAAACGATTATCCATACCTGGCTGAATCATATGATTTTATAAGATATGATCTCAACAGGTTCAATTTTTATGGCAACGACACGAATTATACCCATCTCCACCAGCTTTATGATGATCTGATTTTGAAAGGTGAAGGTAAAATGAAGATTGTACACATTGGAGGATCACATATCCAGGCAGATATCTATTCAAACAGGATGAGAAAGCGTTTGCAGACTTTCCATCCGGGAATGAATGGTGGAAGAGGATTCGTATTTCCCTATAGTATAGCGGGAACTACCAATCCATCAAATTATTACGTAAGGTATTCCGGAGAATGGGAAAGCTGCAGGAATGTAGAAACAAAAAAACAATGTGTCCTGGGATTGTCCGGAATTTTGGTAGCAACCCATGACACAACAGCTTCATTCAGTATTAAGCTGTCTGACCGGGCAGACACATACTATGATTTCAACATAATCAGGATCTTTTATGAAAATGACAGTGCATCATTTAACCTGGAAGCAAGTACCAGTTGCAATATCATGGAGGTTATTGAAAATAAAGAACTTGGATACAGGCTTTATAAACTCGACAGGTATACTGATTCGGTCTGTCTGTCAGTTAAAAAGACAAACAGCTTTCAGGATCATTTCATATTTTACGGTATGAGCCTGGAAACTGAAGATCCGGGAGTTGTTTATCATTCCATTGGAATCAATGGTGCCAAATTAACTTCTTATCTGAGATGTAACCTGCTGGAAGAGCACCTTAAAGCCCTTGAGCCGGACTGGATCATCCTTTCTATTGGAACCAATGATGCCAATTACAGGTATTTCAAACCTGAAGAGTACAAACAGCATTATGATTCGCTTATTTCCATTATCACCCGGGCTATACCCGGTGCAGCCATACTGTTGACAGTTCCGAACGACAGTTACTTATACAGAAGGTATGTAAACAGGAACACAGAAGAGGTTAAGAAGGTGATTGAAGAGATCGCAGTAAACTATAACTGTGGTGTCTGGGATTTTTATACCATCATGGGTGGTTTGAATTCCATCGTAGCGTGGCAACATTTTAATCTGGCCGCACGAGACAGGATCCATTTCACAGTGAGTGGGTATTTACTGATGGGAGATCTTTTTTTTGATGCCTTTTTGAAATCATATGAGGATCACCTTGATATGAAAAAAGCTGACCTGGAATAAAGCGAATGGAACTATTCCGAAACATATTTATCTTCAGTGAAAAGTCACCGTTACTTTTCACCAGGTTCTATTTCTGGGGATTCCTGGCTGTTTCATTAACTATTTATTCAATCATATATAAACAGAAAGGACTTCGTAATACCTACCTCTTCTTAATCAGCCTGTTTTTCTATTATAAATCGAGCGGATTCTTTTTCTGTTTATTAATATTCTCCACAATTGTCGATTATTTTCTTGGTTTAAGAATTTACCATAGCAAAAGGACATTATGGAAAAAAATTTTTGTTGCTGTAAGTGTCATTATTAACCTGAGTGTATTGTCTTATTTCAAATATGCTTATTTTTTCACAGATACTTTTAACCAGATATTTGGCACCCACCTTGAAGTTGTAAACTGGTTATCTCTATGGGCAAACCAGGTGACCGGATCACATTTCGATGTATCCAGGATCATACTTCCTGTGGGAATCTCTTTTTTTACTTTCCAGACAATCAGTTATACAGTTGATGTTTACAGGGGGAAATGCCAGCCTGTCAGGAATATTATTGATTTCGGATTTTATGTTTCATTTTTCCCTCAGCTTGTGGCGGGACCCATAGTAAGAGCTTCAGAATTTGTTCCCCAGTTATATCAGAAATATTCCCTTAGCCGCGAAGAATTTGGTTTTGCCCTCTTTATGATTATGAAAGGCCTGTTTAAAAAACTGGTGCTGGGTGATTACCTGGCTGTAAACTTCATTGACAGGGTATTTGAAAATCCGGTAATGTACAGTGGGTTTGAAAATTTAATGGCTCTGTATGGTTATTCATTACAGGTTTATTGTGACTTCAGCGGATATACCGATATCGCTATTGGTGTGGCACTCCTTTTTGGATTCAGGCTCCCACAAAATTTTAATTCACCTTATAAAGCACTCAATGTGGGCGACTTCTGGAAAAGGTGGCATATGTCCCTCTCATCCTGGCTTAAAGATTATCTGTATATCCCGATAGGTGGCAACAGGAAGGGTAAGTTACGAACAAATATTAACCTTATGATTACCATGTTGCTGGGTGGATTATGGCATGGTGCCGACATGAAGTTTATTATCTGGGGTGGTTTGAATGGTATAGGTTTGATAATTTATAAAATGTGGAAAAAAATCAGTCCTTATGAAAATAGCAGGCATTTCCTGATAACATTCTGGAGGATTTTTCTGACTTTCAATTTTATTACGTTTACCCGGATCTGGTTTCGTGCCGATGATATGGAACGGGTTCGTGCGATGCTTTACCAGCTATCGCATAACCTGGATTTTTCAGTAGCTCCGCAGGTGATCATGTCCTATAAAATGATCTTTATTATTATGTTGTTCGGTTATGTGACCCACTGGTGGCCCTCCAGGTGGAAAGATAATTACATGAACTGGTTCATACGTATCCCTCACTGGGCAAAGGTGATCATTGTGGCGTTACTGGTTTTCATCATTTATCAGGCACAAACAACAGACCTGCAGCCGTTTATTTATTTTCAGTTTTAAGTGTCACTCCCCGAATGACAAGGGAGATGTCCTCCCGGAGGAAAAAGTGTTGAATAGATCATATTTTACTTTAAAAAATAATCCTCTTTACCTTCTTTCGCCAATGTATAATCAGGAACCTTGATCAACTTTTCCAGTTCATCATATTTCCTTGTCCTGAAGAATGATTTGAAGTAAGCTTTTCCCGTCATGCCATCCCAGTGCACCGATCCGTAATAGTACTGGATATTAAAGTATGACCCCTTTAACCCCATCAGGAGAAATAAAGTTATCAGGATCAGTTTTACATGGCCCTTTCGATTAAACGTCCATTTCAGGAAAGCAGCCACAGGTATTGCCAGCAGGCCATAGATATCGATCATCGGCCGTGAACCCAGGCTGCCCCCATACCACCAGCACCACCATGAATAGATAATATATACATGGGCAATGAGTAATATGAGGACAGGCCAGAAAAATTCTCTCCTCTGCCTCCACAGAACGGGGATTCCTGCAAGAGCAAATAGCATAACGGGTGTATATACCAGCCATCCTTTCCTGAAACTGAAAAGTCCGTTGATGATCTGTGGCTTGAGGAAAAAAAATCTTTCACCGATATATGAAAAGAAAATCCATTGCCCGGTAACAGTTTTCCAGTAAATAAATTGAGGTATCCATATCAGGATGGTTAGCAGTCCAATCAGGATCAGATGATGGAAATATTTTCCAAAAAGCAGTGTCCGTGACCTCAGATCATCCCATGAACGGATACCAAATAGAATAAATATAAGTAGGATAATAATGTTAGTTGGCCGGATCAGGCTGATAATTCCTGTCAGTATACCAATGAAAATCGCTTTCAGGATCCCGGGTGATTCATGCCATTTAATCGTGAGATATAAAAATATATTCGTTAATGCGAAAATATATACATGGGGCATCGTGACCTCTGTGCCGGAATAATACATCAGGTTGGTTCCAAGGGTAATTGTAATAAGCGCAAGAAATGCCGTCAGCTGGTCAAAATACCGGATCAAAATTTTTCTGAGGAAAATTAATCCTGCAAGGTAAAAGATGATACCTCCGATAACAAGAAAATATTTGTAATGAGGTGAGAAACCGGAAGGATTATATTCTGTTAATCCAACTGTTGCATGAGCCAGAAAGAAAAATGGTGCATAAAGGTAGGCCATACCCATCGATGTCTTGATAACATATTGATTATCAGAAGTATAATTGGGCCAGAAGAGAACTTCGGGGTAGTCTGTTCCCCGGTCAATAAATTTCAGGGTGATGTCATGATAGATGAAGGTAGCCGGGAGATAGGCATAATAGGAGATCACATCCCAGGCAATCACCCGTCCGGGATCCTTCCATGACCGGATGTTATAGACGTGCCATAAGGAGACAATAACAGAGATCAGAATAGCCAGTGAAACATAATCAAACCGGTTTTTCATACCCGGGGAAGGCGTTGTAGGTTTTGGGTTCACAGTAAGTATGATGGGATTTAACTTTTTATTTTCAAGCAAAGGTCATTTTGATAATGGCTGAGCGAATGCTATCACATCCCGGCCATCAATTTCTTTGTCACAAAGGATAATTAATCGTTCCAGGACATTTCTGAATTCCCTGATATTGCCTGTCCAGGTGATCTTTTTCAACTCTTCTATGGCACTTTTGGTGATTATCTTGTTTGCTATACCATACTCACTGCATATCTGGGTATTAAAATAATCTGCAAGAAGGGGAATATCTTCTTTGCGTTGATTGAGTGTTGGCACATTAATCAGGATGACACTGATTCTGTGGTAGAGGTCTTCCCGGAAATTATTTTTCATGATTTCCTCATGAAGGTCCTTGTTTGTTGCAGCTATGATCCTGACGTCCACCACGATATCTTTATCGCTACCCACCGGTGTGATCCTGTTTTCCTGAAGTGCCCTGAGTACTTTGGATTGCGCAGAAAGGCTCATATCTCCTATTTCATCAAGAAACAGGGTACCGCCATGTGCCTGTTCAAACTTTCCTTTACGCTGTTTATGAGCAGATGTGAATGCCCCTTTTTCGTGTCCAAACAATTCACTCTCAATAAGTTCAGATGGTATAGCAGCACAATTTACTTCAACAAAGGGATAATCTGCCCGTTCACTTTTTTCGTGAAGCCACCTCGCCACGAGTTCTTTCCCCGTCCCATTTTTCCCCGTTATAAGAACCCTTGCATCAGTATGAGCAACCCTTTCAATCATTTCTCTCACTTTCAGCATAGCCTCCGATTCCCCGATCATTTCATTCGTTTTGCTTACCTTTTGCTTCAGGACCTTTGTTTCCGTAATAAGACTGGTCTTATCCATCGCGTTCCTGATAGTAATTAGTAAGCGGTTCAGGTCAGGAGGTTTTTCAACAAAATCGAATGCTCCTTTCTTGATTGCTTCAACAGCTGTGTCAATTGTACCATGACCGGAAATCATGATGACCGGCACATCACGTGAGATAGCCTGAATTTTTTCAAGAACCTCAAGCCCATCCATGTCCGGCATTTTTATATCACACAGGATTACATCATAATTCGTATTGCTGAACATCTCAATACCTTCAGGTCCATTTGAGGCAAGATCAACCTCCAGTCCTTCATGTTCAAGGATATCCTTCAGGGTTATACGGATACTTTTTTCGTCATCGATTACCAGAATCTTAGCCATTATGTAAAGAATTTAACCACAAAGGTTTCCAAAGGGTATCACAAAGGGTACAAAGAATAGAAACAGAATCCTTTGTGTTACTTTGTGTTATCCTTTGTGATCCTTAGTGGTTAAGATTAAAAAAATAAAAATAATATATTTTAAGATGACAGGAACATTAATTTAACCTTGGATATAAATCTAATTGTCAGACATCATAAAATGTCTGATAATGATTATTGATGATCCTGACGATGAGATTTAATACTTTAGCCATTTCCATAACTCTTTGTAAGTGATCTTTTTCCCATACATAAGGATACCGGTTCGGTAAATTTTACCTGCCAGCCATGTAGAGGCAAGGAAGAACAGGATTAACAGGAATGCTGATAAAACAACTTCCGGAATTGGGACGCCAAAAGGAATTCTGGCCATCATGACAACCGGTGAAGTCAAAGGAATGATGGAGAACCAGTAAGCAACAGAACTGCCCGGATTATTAATAGCGTTTACTAGAACGATCAATCCGAGGATTAGAGGAATCAGTATGGGAAACACGAACTGCTGTGTATCTGTTTCACTATCAACTGCCGAGCCTACTGCAGCAAAAAGGGATGCATATAAGAAATATCCACCCAGGAAATAAAACAGGAATGAGCCGATCATTACCAGGAAATCTATATTTTTTAATGTTCCCAGGGCTGATTTTAATTCCTCAATTTCCTGTGATGTATCCATGGGTTGATCTTCCACCGGGCTTGCAGACATAACATCCTGCGAGATAACCTGTTCAGTTGGTGTTAATCTGAATTCAGGAAAGAAAAGTGTCTGGGCAACGGATACCAGAATGAAGGTAGAAACGATCCAGATTAACAATTGGGTAAGGCCAACAAATGCAATACCAACAATCTTGCCCATCATCAGCTGAAAGGGTTTGACAGAGGAGATGATGATCTCCACAATCCTGCTTGTTTTTTCCTCCATTACTCCACGCATAACCTGTGTGCCAAGAAATAGCAGAAACATATACATCAGGAAGCCACTTACATATCCCACTGCCATCATGATACCGGTATTGCTTTCTTTTTCTATTCCTCCCGGCGTGAGTTTGATGGTCCTGACATTGATCTGTGTCTTTACTGATTTCAGAATCTCATCAAGGTTTTCAATATTATATGTTTTTAATTTCTCATCCCTGATATATTCTTCCAGGTATTTGCTGATGTGCATCCTGGTGGCTAGGTTAGGCTGTTTATCAGAATAAAGTATAACGGCGTTCGGATCATATGTTACAACAGGAGCTATGAAAAGGATCCCGAAGTATCCAAGGTCACTGAAATTTTCTTTCAGGCTTGATAATGAGACATTGCCGAGGTAGTCAAATTTGAGATATTCAGTTTCAGGTATAACATTTTGAAAGAGATATGAACTATCCACAACTGCAATTCTTTTAATATCCGTGTCTTCAACCTGTGCCAGCCATGCGGGAATGATCATCATTGCGGCAAACAGAAGAGGCCCGATAATGGACATGATAATAAAGGATCTTTTCCGGACCCTTGTGATGTATTCCCTTGCGATGATAATCAATATTTTTTTCATACTTTTTTCTTTGCTTCTTTTACAATACCTATGAAGATATCGCGCATTCCCGGTAACTCTTCATTCAAGGAAAGTATAGAGACCTTTGGGATCAGGGCATTTAACAGGTCATTGGTTGGAGTATGATCCAGTATTTTGATCCTTGCCAGCAGGTGGTCATCCTTTTTTGTGATAGATAAAATTTCGAAGCGGTCATTGAGCAGTGTTCTTACTTTATCTTCATCTCCCTGAAAACCAACCTGATATATATTTGATTTGTATTCTTTCTGTATATTATTTATTTCGCCTTCTACGAGTTTAATACCATTATCGATCAGTGCAATATGATCACATAGCTCCTCTACGGATTCCATATTATGTGTTGAAAAGATAATTGTTGCCCCTTCTTCTTTAAGAGTAATGATTTCATTTTTAAGAAGATCAACATTGATTGGATCAAATCCGCTGAATGGTTCATCGAAGATAAGGAGATCAGGTTTATGAAG
The DNA here is from genome assembly GCA_001304505.1 of Bacteroides sp. SM23_62_1. Lineage (GTDB taxonomy): Bacteria > Bacteroidota > Bacteroidia > Bacteroidales > SM23-62 > LJUQ01. The sequence goes on along the minus strand of LJUQ01000061.1, from coordinate 9,285 downwards.
GATGGTGACCACGAACTGCAATTTTTGTTGCATACCCTTCGAAAGTTCTTCAACCTTTCTGTTCCACCATGAAATGATTTCAAATTTTTCAAACCAGAATCTGAGTCCCTTAATAGCCTCCTTTTTTGGTAAACCTTTTAACTGTGCAAGATAGATTGCTTGCTCACCGACTTTCATTTTTTTATAAAGGCCACGTTCTTCGGGGAGGTAGCCTATATTAAAGATATTTGCAGGAAGGAGTTTATGTCCCTTAAAAAACAGTTCTCCATCGTCCGGTGCGGTGATCTGGTTGATGATCCTTAACAGCGTTGTCTTACCTGCACCATTCGGTCCGAGGAGGCCATAAATGCTTCCCCTGGGGACTGCGATTGATACCCTGTCCAGTGCAAGGTGGTGAGCGAATCGTTTAACTACGTTGGTTGCTTTGAAAATTTCCATAATATTTTCACTGGGGCTGTGTCACAACTACAATTTAAGGCTTCACGCAGAGTCCGTAAAGTTATCGTAAACCTGCCGGACGGCAGGCAGGGATCGCAAAGTGTTGATTAACAGATACGTATTCTTTGCATACTTGATGTTTTCTTTGCGATCTTTGCGTGAAATATTAGTTGTGAAACAGCGCCTTATTTAAAATAGCTTTTCATTCTTTCGAAGAAGTTTTTTTCCATCGCATCCGGGTCGGGTTTAAAATTCCTTGATTGGGAGAATTTTTCCATAAGAGCTTTTTCTTCCCTGGATAATTCTTTAGGTATCCAGACGTTGATACTTACCAGAAGATCTCCTTTTCCATACCCATTCACATTAGGGAGTCCTTTATTGCGGAGTCTGAGAATCTTCCCTGGCTGGGTGCCCGGTTCAATGCGTATTTTTACCTTACCGTCTATTGCCGGGATCTCCACTGCTGCGCCCATGGTTGCTTCAGGTATACTGAGGTAAAGGTTATAGAGAAGGTCATTGCCATCGCGTATCAGCTCCGGATGCTCTTCTTCCTGAATAAGAATCAGGAGGTCTCCATTGACACCACCCCTTCTGGCAGCGTTTCCTTTTCCGCTGACAGTCATTTGCATGCCTTCTCCCACACCTGCCGGGATGCTGATCGGGATAATTTCTTCACTTTTAACAATTCCTTCCCCGGCACATTTCGGACATTTATCGGCGATGGTCTTTCCCTCTCCATTACAGGTAGGACAGGTCGTTGTAGTCTGCATCTGTCCGAGAAATGTATTGGTGATCCTGGTAACCTGTCCAGTCCCCCTGCAGGTGGAACAGGTTGCATGCCCGGTGGCATTTCTCGCACCTGAACCATTGCATGCATCACAGGGGATGTATTTACTGACTTTTATTTTTTTATCTACACCATTGGCGATTTCTTCAAGCTTAAGTTTTACTTTGACCCTGATATTTGATCCTTTGTTTATTCTTCTTGAAGACCGGCTGCTGAAACCACCGAAAGGGTTAAAAACATCCCCGAAAATATCTCCGAAATTGGCAAATATATCTTCAATTGTCATACCTCCACCGAAACCACCCCCTGCAGCACCTCCCAAACCGGCATGTCCGTAATTATCATAACGGCTCCTTTTGTTATCATCACTTAAAACCTCGTAGGCCTCGGCAGCTTCTTTAAACTTTTCTTCAGCTTCCTTATTACCCGGGTTCTTGTCAGGATGATATTCCAGAGCCTTTTTACGATAAGCTTTTTTTATTTCATCTTTTGAGGCACTTCGGGGGACCTGGAGTACATCATAATAATCTCTTTTTGCCATCTTTTGGTCCTTGATATGAATTAGAAGGAAGAATTATTCCCCCACAACAACCTTTGAGTATCGTATAATCCTGTCATTCAACTTGTAACCCTTTTCGATAACATCCACAATTTTCCCTTTCAGATCTTTTTTTGGTGCAGGAATTTTCGTAACAGCTTCGTGAAGATCTGTATTAAATTCCTGGTGCAGGGCATCGATCTCTTCCACGCCCTGCTGGTTCAGGTAATCTTTGAACTTATTGTATATCAGTTCCAAACCCTGCCTGACTGCATCACAATTCTGGCTCTCTTTCATGGATGCAATAGCCCTTTCAAAATCATCAATGACCGGCAGAATCCGGGTCAGGATTTCTGTACCCGCATATTTGGTCATTTCAATTTTTTCTTTCAGGGTTCGTTTCCTGTAATTATCAAAGTCAGCAGATAACCTTAAATACTTGTCCTGCTGTTCTTTGAGTTTATGTTCCAGTTCTTTTTCTTTTGATGTCTTTTTCTGTTTTTTAGAAGGACTTTTCTCTTTTTCCTTTGACTCCTTCAAGGCAATATCCTCATCCCCAGATATACCCCCACCCTGTATACTTTCTTCTTTGGGTTTATCATTCATTTCCTTTTTTGTCATAATGAAATATAATTGGGTTGAAAATTAAACTGATCAACTTATACAAATGTTTTGCCAATTCGTTTATCAGGACAAAATGGCATATTATCAAAGTGTCATAATATGACAGAATGTTATACCAATGATTAGTCAATCCTGGAAATCGATGCTCCGATTTTGTTCAGGCGGGTATCAATATTTTCATAACCTCTGTCAATCTGTTCAATATTATGGATTGTACTGGTTCCATCGGCAGAAAGGGCGGCTATCAGAAGGGCTACCCCGGCCCGGATATCGGGAGAGCTCATAACCGTTGGGCGCAGGTTATATTGTCTGTTAATACCGATAACAGTTGCCCTGTGCGGATCACAAAGGATAATTTGTGCCCCCATGTCAATCAGCTTATCGACAAAGAACAACCTGCTTTCAAACATCTTCTGATGAATCAGAACGCTGCCCAATGCCTGAGTTGATACAACAAGCATAACACTTAAAAGATCAGGAGTAAGACCAGGCCAGGGTGCGTCGGCGATGGTCATGATTGAACCGTCAATATATGTTTCTATTTCATAATGTTTCTGGGCGGGGATATACAGATCATCCATCCTTTGTTCTACCCTTATTCCCAGCCTGCTGAATGATTCAGGTATCATTCCAAGATTTTCAACAGAAACATTTTTCAGTGTGATTTCAGATTGTGTCATAGCTGCCAGACCGATAAAGCTCCCGACTTCGATCATATCCGGCAGAAGTATATGTTCACAACCATGCAGCTCTTTTACGCCGTCAATGGAGACCAGATTAGAGCCCACACCAGAAATTTTTGCCCCCATGCTGATCAGCATACAGCAGAGCTGTTGAATATAAGGTTCGCAGGCGGCATTATAAATGGTCGTCCGTCCCCTGGCCAGGACAGCAGTCATGATAATATTTGCTGTTCCTGTGACAGACGCTTCATCCAGCAGCATATAAGCACCCTGAAGATGATCTGCTTCGACATGATAAAAATTACTCATGGGGTCAAAATCAAATATTGCCCCGAGATTCTGAAAACCCAGAAAATGGGTGTCTAGTCTGCGTCTTCCTATCCTGTCACCACCCGGACGGGGGATGAATCCCTTTCCAAACCTGGCAAGCAGTGGACCAAGAATCATGATTGATCCCCTCAGACTTGAACTGATCTGCCTGAATTCATCACTGAGCATGTATTCAATATCTACGTTTTGAGCCCGGAAAGTATATTCATGATCCCCGGAATGCTGAACATCAACACCCATTTGTTTAAGGAGCATGATGAGATTATTAACATCCTGTATATCAGGCATATTTTTAATCTTTACAGGATCAGATGTCAGGAGACTTGCACATATTACCTGCAGGGCTTCGTTTTTAGCCCCCTGCGGATGAAGGTCACCATGAAGTGCTTTTCCACCATTTATTATGAATGTGCTCATCTGGTGGGGAATAATGGGAGATATTGCAGATCAGTTTATTTTTTACCCTGAATTCTTTTCTTCTTATTCTTTGCCAGGATATCCCTGGTGTCTGATAATTTCATTTCATTATCAATCACTATCTTTCCTTCTGACAGAGTGCGTAAATCATTGAATATAATATCATCAGTTACCACTTCCCTGTTCCAGGTCAGATAACATTTTTTCATATGATTTGCAATGAGGCGGATCAATGCTTCCCGTTCCTTCCCTTCTGGATAATCTGCAGCTTTTTTAATCATCAATTCAATGATTTTACCATAGTGTTTGTAACGGATATCATAATTGCTGTAAGGAACCGGTCTGGGTTTCTCATAGAGGACCTCGGGTGTTGGCTTTTCATATGGGGAATCAATATCGAGCATGAAATCGGACATGATAAACAGATGATCCCATAACTTATGCTTGAAATCAGCGACATCGCGCAGATGAGGATTCAGGTTGCCCATAATGGATATGATAGCCCTGGCTGCCTTATTCCTCTCCTCACGGTCTTTCAGGGTCATGAGATACTCCACCATTTTATGAACATTCCGTCCGTATTCAGGTAATACCAGCTTCTTCCTCTGTGTGTTATAATCGTAACTCATTGTTTTAATTTTATGCAAATCTAATTCAATTCGTAATTGTATTCAAAGAATTCAAGGAAAATTTCATCCATAATGGTTCAGGCCTGCCCACAGGAACACTATTTCAGTTTGGTTCCCAATTGAGTGAGTGTCTTTATTTCAAGCATATGGCATGAATTGTTAAAAAAACCATTTAAGACTTCTCGCAAATGTGTTCGCTAATTTACACATATATAATAATCCGCAAATTAGCTTCTGCGGATAAAGCTGCGGATATATGTGTGAAATTAAGATTCAAAGATTCATTATTCATGTGCAATAACTCTCTACTCATTATTATTCAAAAGACTTAATAATACGAAGTTTGGCAAATTTCAGGAGGAGCTGCTTCTGGCCGGTTGTCTGAAAATAAACTGTTGCTTTTTTATTTGTTAAATCACCCTCGATATTCAGGACTTTTCCTTTTCCGAACCTGGGATGTTCAACCTCCATTCCAACCTGAATTTTTGATGGATTGTCAAAATCAAAGGATGATTCATCTTTGTCCCTGCGCAGCGTTTCATCAACCGGGCGTAACTTTTCTCTTCTCAGTCTTTTCACTTTAAGTTCCGGCTCTTTAATATCAAAATTCCTTCGGGTATATTTTACGTCCCTGCTTTTCGCATTCCCGTTTGGAAATGATTGATGATTAAGAGAAGTCATTTGGACAGGTTTTTCAAAATAGCCGGGATCAATTTCCCGGATAAACCTGCTGGGTGTACAGCTTAGCAATATTCCCCACTTGTATCTTGATTCTGCAAAGGTAAGGATGACTTTTTTCATTGCACGGGTGACAGCGACATAAAACAACCTTCTTTCTTCTTCAAGCTCCTCTCTGGTGGATGATGAAAGTCTGGATGGAAATAAGTCTTCTTCCAGGCCGGTAACAAACACATGCCTGAATTCAAGCCCTTTTGCAGAATGGATGGTCATGATCGTTACCTTGTTCCGGTCCTCGTCCTTATCTGTATCAAGATCGGTAAGCAAAACAACAGTCTGAAGGTAGGTATCGAGTGTTGATTTTTCTCCTTCTGTCTGACTTTCAGTAAATTCTTTAATTCCATTCAGTAGCTCCTGGATATTTTCAAATTTACTCAGGTTTTCAGGTGACTTTTCATAATGGAGGTCTTTGAGTATTCCTGTTGATTCAGCTATGCTGAATGCCAGGTCAAAAGCCTCCATGGTCGCAAGGTTTTTTCTGAATGATGAAATCAGATGGTAAAATGATTCGAGTTTAGCAATTGTTCCCCTGTTAAAATATTCAGTGAAATTTCTGATCTCTGACAGGATGATCCATAGTCTCTTACCCGTTTTTTCACCCAGTCCCTCCAATTTTGAGATTGTGGTAGTCCCGATACCTCTTGGAGGATAATTTATGATCCGCAACAGGGCTTCTTCATCAAAAGGATTAACAGTTAATCTGAAGTATGCCAGAAGGTCCTTTATTTCCTTTCTTTGATAAAATGAAAGACTTCCGTATACCCTGTATGGAATATTTAACTTTCTCAATGATTCCTCAAAGATCCTTGACTGGGCATTTGTCCTGTAAAGGATAGCAAAATCCCTATATTGCAGTTGTTCGGAATAGATTGTATCCTGTACGAGATTGGAGACCAGAAAACCTTCCTCATTATCCGTAGCTGCCCTGATAAGCCGGATCTTCTCACCCGATTCATTCCCGGACCAGATTTTTTTGCTTATTTGACCTTTATTATTGGATATCAAACTATTAGCAGCATCAACGATATTTTTTGTAGACCTGTAATTTTGCTCAAGCTTGAATAATTTATAGTCTTTATAATCATGTTGAAAATTCAGAATATTTTCAATTCTTGCTCCTCTGAAAGAGTATATACTCTGTGCATCATCTCCCACAACGCAGATATTTTTATGGATTGCAGCCAGCTGGTTAATAATCATGTATTGAACATAATTGGTATCCTGATATTCATCGACAAGAATATAACTGAACATCTTCTGGTATTTCTCAAGTGTCTGAGGATGATCACGGAAGAGGATATAGGTATTCAGAAGCAAGTCATCAAAATCCATGGCATCTGCCTTTTTAAGGCGGGCAGCATATTTCATATATATATCACCAATGAGTGGTCTTCGTGAACGTTTATCCTGTTCGATGAGTTGATTGCTTGCGAGGTACGCTTTGGGAGTAATCAGGTTATTTTTCGCAAAAGAAATCCTGCCGGCAATTTCACCTCCCTTATAAACCTGGTCATCAAGGTTTTTTTCTTTGATGATTATTTTCAGAAGGTTCTTGGTATCGGTGGTATCATAAATTGTATAACTGGATGGATATCCAAGAAGATTACCCTCTAACCTGAGAATCCTTGCAAATATAGAATGAAAGGTTCCCATCCAGAGATTTTTTGCCAGGTCATCCCCGACGAGCTTACCAATACGCTCCTTCATTTCACCTGCTGCTTTGTTGGTAAAGGTAAGGGCAAGTATGCTGGCGGGTCTGATACCATGACTGAGAAGGTGGGCGATGCGGTAGGTAAGTACCCTGGTTTTACCTGAGCCAGCCCCTGCAATCACTAAAGATGGCCCTTTAAAATCTTCAACAGCGGCACGCTGTGCCTCATTCAAATCATTCAGGTATGTTCTCAAAAAAATCTCCTTTCTTTAATAACCGGCTAAATTAATAGATGTAACTGAAATCATGGTTGAAAGATGGGATAAATTATTTACAAGATGCAGATTCTATCCTGATTCCTACGGTACAGATATCAGTTGACGTAAGTTTCAGCTGACATTAATCCATTTGCTGTCAGCTTTAACTAACATTAATCCATTTGCCGTCAGCTTTAGCTGACGGATTATGTGCATTAACAACAATCCTCAAGCCATATTCATCATTTTTCAAAATCCTTAAATTTTTTGAATCCGAATTTTTAATAAGAATCTCAATTTCCTCTTCCCAAGTAATATTGGAATGATGTATTTCCTGTGCGCGGATATAATTTCTAACATTTTGAATATGAGTGGGACAGACAGATGCAGCATAATAATCATCCTGCCAGATAAGATGACTTGTTGTAAGTTTATTTTTATTTACCCAGGCAGAACTTTCTCCCTTGATACTTTGCATAATATCTGCGATAGTTTGAATCTTACCCAATGAAATCAGGGCATGGGTATGATCTGAATAGCCATTTATAAAATCTAAATTAATTCCCTTCTCCAAAGCATTCAATTTAATATGCGAAAAGACATCTTTTCTGATATCCTGGGAAAGGTAATTTTTACGGTACTTGGTACTCCAAACAGCATGTATCCAGATATTTACATATGGCATAATAATAAAAATTAATTGTTAAACATTGAAAGAATAAAATGATAAAGAGATGTAACATTTAAATTTTAGTTTACCGTTAGCTAAAGCTGACGGCAATTGATGACAGTTGAAATTGATTTCATTATTTATATCTTTGCCCCGTTTGGATTTACTATATAATATTTCTCTTTTATCTCAGTTATCTTATAACAAAGCTCCTATCAGGATACCAGGTTTATGAAACGATCCGGGAACTATTTCATAAAAAACCTTCTACTCTCTTTATCCACTTTTCTTGTATTTATCGGTCATGTTTCAGGACAAATTTCTGCTCCTGGTTCAAATTTTTCTGATACAATTTATTATCCTGCATTCCAGGGGGTGGATATGTATTATATTTTTTATGCTCCTGAGCATTCCGCTAGTCCCGTTTACGGCAGTCTCATGGCTTTTCCGCCGAAAGGGACAGCGGGCTGGGATTTTGAATGGAGTAAGTATGACTCTATCATGAATGATTTCGCACCACCTTTCAGGATTGAATTGGGAGTTTCATCCTCCAGGGTTGATAATCTGGAGTCGGGCGGATACAGGGTTCATATTCAATCTGCCGATCTCGATACTTTTCTCAGAGCATGGGTATTTATAAATGATCCAATTGTGCAGGTAGAAAAAGATGACAGCGGAAAACTGAAACTCTACAAGTATACCTGTGATTATATTCAGCTCGATGGGATTGCACAGGCTGACACGCACCCTTATGAGGATCTGCTGACAGGTCAACCGCTGACTATCCCAAACGGCATGAGTTTCATATGGACTTCTGATAACCCGGATGTAACCATTCCTGCTCCTACTTACTGGGTTAATCCCAGGCTTGGGAGTGATTTGCCTTCCATTGATACATGGTTTATTCTGACTGCTGTTGATAGTTTCGGGCTAAGCCGTGATGATTCAGTATTTTATGAAACTGTTCATACAAAAGCCGAATTCTCGTTATTGTATGAAGCTCCTGACGGCCAATGGATGGAAACCCTGGATAAGGAAGATTATGAGGCTCCCTTGAAAGTGCGTTTTGTGAACCTTTCGGAAAATGGGGAAGAGTTTCAGTGGACTTATATTGACAGTGCGAAAGCAGGAAAATCGGGCGAGGCTGTTAACTATGATTTAGAAGATACGCTTGAGTTTGTCTATTATATTCCCGGGTATTATTATCCACGGCTCACATCTATCAGTGAAGCACAGTGTGTGGATTCATTCCCGGATCCGGGGCAGGGTGAAGTGTTAATAGAAATAAAGGTCAATCCGTCTGACCTGGAGGTTATGAATGTCTTTACGCCAAATGAGGATGGTGTTAATGATTATTTCATTGTTTACGCAAAATCACTCCGACAGTTTCGCATCAGCATTTATAACCGGTGGGGCAATCTTGTATACCGTTATGAGCAGACCGATGAAAAATTTGGATGGCAGGGATGGGATGGAACAATAGATGGAAGGGGTAAATCAAAAGCCGAACCAGGTGTATATTA
>LJUQ01000271.1 GCA_001304505.1 Bacteroides sp. SM23_62_1 | reverse complement strand
CAGAATAAATTTAGTAAACTCAAAACTGATATTTATACTTACAGGGATATTATCAGGTAATTTTCTGTTACTATTTTGTTACTCAAATCTCTCACCTCTCACTTATTCTATTAAACAACAGGCAATTAGCAAAGCACTTCACTTTTTGTATCGGCAAGTGAGTGAGCCCCGGAATCCACAAGCAAAAGCACTGTGGAGAAATTTTGCTTATTGCTATCCTGGGATTGAGATCTGTTTCGAATTCAAAGTCCAAAATCCTCTGATATCTTTCTTTCAATGCTGGCCCTTATCAATTCCTTTTCATCTATCGCATCCTGAATGATCCGTTTAAACTCAGGATTATCACGGATATCCCTGAATAACGGATCCCGTTCCGCATAGATTTCCAGACCCGAGGTAAAGTGGTGTTTCTTCAGATGATCGAATGCTTTGTCGTAGTCTTTCAAAAAAGCAAATATACCTGCCAGGTTATAATGCGGATCATTTCGTTCCACCCGTCCCAGTTCCAGTTCTCTTTCAAAAGTCCTGATCTGGGTTTCAAACATTGCTTTTGCGGAGTCATAATCCCCTGCCTCCCATAAGGCATAGGCATACCGGTGACGATAATTATAATGCGCGGAGTCTCTTCTGGTAAGCTCCTGATACAGGTCTATGCTTTTCTCAAAATCTCTGAAAAGGTGACAATAGACTTCGGCTTGTATTCTGAGGGCCCCAATCTCATTAATATCTGCAAGCTTTCCGGCCGCTTCCAGGGCCTCCTCACCCTTTCCGCACATTAAATGGGTATGTGCATTGATCCAGTACGCTAAGCCAAGAGATGGCCTGCTACCCTCACTGAGTTCTATTGCTTTCTGACTGTAATAAAAGGTCTTTTCAAAATCCAGAATATCCAGATACCCCCTGGCCAGATAACAGTACCTGAGCGGAAGCAATACAGAATAGGGATCGAGCTGAATGGAAGTAAATATAGCAGGGATACCTGTTTCCCATTGCCCAGACCAATTGTAATAAAATCCCAATACATCATATGCGGATGCATTGTTCCTGTTAAGTGAGATGGCCGTTTTGAGTTCGGTAATACCTTGTTCCCGTTTACCTGTCTCAAAGAAATACTGTCCCAGAAGCCGGTGAGCATCGGATGACCGGGGATCGAAACGAAGCCCTTTCCGGCATAATAAATATACCGTATCCATAAATGTATTGCTGTGGAATTCACCCCGGTAGTTCCTGATCCAATACAGATCAGCAAGTCTTACATATGCATCGGCAAATGTTGTATCTTCATTAATAGCCATTCTGAATAAAGTCAAGGCCATCGTATAATCCGTTTCTAGTCTTTGTTGTAAGTAATTGATGTAATAATAAAAGGCCCGCTGATATATATCATATGCTTCGGGACTGCTGGTGGGTTTTTGTTGCAACCTGCTCATCTCCTCAGAGGTGATTTTTGTTTGCAGTATTGTTGCTATTCTTTCGGCGATCTGACTCTGAACCGAAAAAATATCCCTGAGTTCAAAATCATAATTATCTGACCAGATATATTCATCCGACTTTATATCGATTAGCTGAACTGTAATCCGGATGTTTTCTTCATCCTGAAAAATGCTTCCTTCTAATAAATAGTTGACTTTGAGCTCCGATCCAATCTGCCGGACCGATTTCGGGCTTTCCCTGTATTGTTCCATGGAAGTTCTTGAGATCACCTTCAGATCCCCAATCTTTGAGATATTTGAAATGATAGCTTCCATCATTCCATCAGCAATATATTGGTTTTCCTGTTTATCGCTGAAATTCTTGAATGGAAGAACCGCTACAGATTTATCATGGATTTGAATTTTGCCGAAACGATTTCCGGAAAGGAAATAAATAATGGTAAAAATGATGATAGCCATGAAGACGAATAGATAGAAATATATTTTTCTCTTTTTAGATGTTTTTATATATCCTGCTTTTGAATCAGAAAGTGCTTCAGGAATAAAAAAAGTGCGTTGATCTATCTCACTGGTCTTCTGCTTATGTATATCGCCGGGTGGAAAGCCGTATTGTTCATGGAAACACTTGTTGAAATAGGAAGGACTGCTGAAGCCCGTGCGATAGGCCACATCTGAAACCGGCAGATCCCCTTCCAGCAATAATTCAACGGCTTTTTTTAACCTGACAGAACGGATGAACAGGGCAGCAGATAGACCGGTAATCTTCTGTAACCTTCGATGTAACTGAGATCTGCTCAAACCTAATTCCTGGCTTAACTCCTCTATCCCGAATGATTCCTTGCCCAGGTGATCGTTTACAATCCGCAGGGCCTTATCCAGGAACTTTTGGTCCCTTAAACTCAATCTGATATGTTTTTTATCTGATGACAAAAAGCGGTTAAAAGATAAGTTGAAAATTGATTGTTCCAACAAAATAAAAATACGCTTCTAAAGTCTTCCCTGCAGCTTTGCAATAATATGTCAACAAATGCAACAATAAGTAAAGTAAAGAAACATAATTGAAATGTTGCACATCAGCTCATTTGCTTACTTAGAATTTAGAATATTGTCTGAACAAATTTATGAATTATGAAGGAAATAAGACGCCACATGATGATTTACTTCGCAGCTGTTCTTTTAATACAGTCCGGATGTGAAAAGTCGGAACTTCCTGGTCCCATTTCTGAAGAAGATCCTATTACAGACATCGATGGCAATGTTTACAGGACGGTAAATATCGGGAATCAAATATGGATGGCCGACAATTTGAATGTAAGCCATTTCAGAAACGGGGATCTCATACCTCAGGCGGTTACAGCAGAGGAATGGGAAGTTGCCGGTTCACTGGGGAAACCAGCCTGGTGCTATTACAACAATGATCCAACAAATGCTTCAACCTATGGCAAACTGTATAACTGGTATGCGTTGAATGATCCAAGAGGGCTTGAACCTGAAGGCTGGCGCGTTCCCTCCTGCAGGGAATGGGCTGACCTGATCGATTATCTGGATGGAAATAACGTCGCCGGTAAAAAGTTAAAATCCGCGAGTGGATGGTACCTGGAAGGCAACGGAGATAATTCCAGTAAGTTCAATGGTCTTCCAGGGGGAGGTCGTCAGGTAAATGGCACGTTTTCCGATATAAGCAATGCGGGGGTGTGGTGGTCGTCATCAGAGAATACATGGATTACTGCATATGGATTCAATCTCAATCATTCGGACAGTAAAGTGCTCAAGGGAACATTTGGTAAGGCCACCGGCTTGTCGGTCCGTGCAGTGTATTGCCCGGATTGTACCGGCGATACCACCTCAGGGCTCACATTTTATGAGAAGTTACAGCGAGCCCTGGATGTGTCCCTGGAATCAAGCAATGGAAAAGGAGTTTCTGCGGCTGTTATCATGCCAGATGGTGAAATGTGGGAAGGCTCGAGCGGGATATCGCATGGCGATACGCCGATAACGCCGTATATGTTGTTCGCCATTGGAAGTGCTCAGAAGATGTTTGTTGGAGCAGCCATACTTCAGCTTGCCGAAGAAGGAAAAATTTCCCTCTATGATTCACTTCATCAATGGCTACCGCCTTATCCTTATGTAGACTCCACTATTACCATCAGGCAACTGCTGAACCATACCAGCGGTCTCTACAATTTTGTAGATAATGATGAATACTGGCAAGACATATTTGGTGATCCGGAAAGGATCTGGACCATGGAGGAGCTGCTTCTTACCTTTAACAAGGAACCTCTTTTTGTGAAAGGTGCAGACTGGCACTATTCTCAAACTGCCTATAACATGCTTCGCATGATCATTGAGAAAATCACCGGATATGATATTCCAGCTGTCAATGAGCAACGGTTCTGGACTCCGTTGGAGCTACACAACTCCTTTACTTCAAAGCAGGGCGAACTCCCGGTCATTTATGCTCATGGATGGTTCGACATGGATAGGGATGGATCCTATGATGACTTTTCATCCTTTCCGAGAAACGCTTTTGTCAGCGGTATTGGAGGAGAAATCTGGTCTACTGCCGGGGACCTGGCAAGGTGGGTACGGTTACTTTTTTATGAGAATAGAGTCCTCAGCCAGTCTTCCCTGGATCAGATGCTGACATTCCATTCACCCTGTACAGGTGAAGAATTTATATGTGCAGGTTATGGTCTGAGCGTAGTTAAATTTAATTCCCAGCATATGAGCGGGCTTGACGCCATCGGGCATGCCGGCAATGCCCCCGGTTATGCCGCTGCCTGTATCTTTTTTCCTGATCTTAAGGTCAGCATTGGTTTTGTCGATAATACGGAGGAGGGGGAAGTAATCGGCGCAGGTATAAACAGTCTGCTTGATGTCATCCTAGATAACCTGAAATAATGATGCATGCCAGGTCCTCGCCAGCCAATCCCAATATCCCTGAATAGGATGCTTCGCGCTTAGTGCGAAGCGGTTTCTCTGGTTCCTGGTTCCCGGAGAGTGTGGGTAGCGTGTGTGGGATCACTCATCCGATGACTTCGAGTCATCGGATGAGTATGAAACCCTGTTCATCTCTTTTGCAGTACGCTCATTAGCCTGAAAATTATATAAAGCTTCTCCTTTCCTACTTTTTCACTTTTTAAAAAACCTGCAAATTCCAGCTCATGCAAATAATTCCCGGAGGTTTTTAAATTACCAATTCCGGCTTTAACCAGATCGTTTCGTTTTGTATAAGGTAAACGAAATAAGGTATCTATCAGATCCCCTGAATAGACTTTGGGGATTTTTTCCTGTATTTCCTCACCAAATTCTATCATTAACTGATCGATTTCTTCCAAAGTGATTTTTCCTTCATAGCTGGTTTTTTCTATCATATCAAGAACATACTCTATCCATGAAAACCAATCATGACTTTCAGTCACCCCTTGAAGGCATTTATAATAACTTTCCTTCCTGGCTATAATATATTTACTGAAATACAATACAGGCAGGTCCAATAATCCCTGTAAGATCAGGTAGAGAAGAACGATTATACGACCGGTGCGACCATTGCCATCAAAGAAAGGATGAATTGCTTCAAACTGATAGTGTATTAAAGCCAGTTTAATCAATGGATCAATATCATCTTTGGCATGTATAAATTGTTCCAGGTTTGCTAATTTTTCACGAATCACCAGTTCTCCTTCTGGAGGGGTATAATATATTTGTCCTGTTACTGGATTTTTAAGTTGTGTTCCCGGAACATTTCTTATTCCTGCTGTATTTTTTTTAATAATCCCTGCTATATCAATAAAAAGATTAGTCGTTAAAAATGGTTCCCTTTTTAATGCGTCTATTGCATACCAGATAGCATCTTTGTAATACATCGCTTCTTTTGTCGCCTGGTTTTCAATCTTTTTATCTGCAACTGAAGCGCGAAATAATTCGTCCTGAGTAGTTATTATGTTTTCAATTGCAGTACTGGCCTGAGCCTCCTGTAAGTTTATTGTATCTAAAAAAAGATGTGGATTGGGTAATCTGTTAATTGCCCCTTTAAGTTCAGACAAGGCTCTGCTGGCTGCAATAACTCTTTTCAATATTGCTCTGGTTTCAATATTCACTGCTGGTGGTAAATCCGGCAAATCATTATATGGTTTTTCAGGATCAAACATTTTCAAGTGTAAATGATACTTTAATTTGAAAAACAAGGGCAAAAATATACAAAATTTACCTTTGTTTATGCAATAAGGGCATTTTTTACTTGCGTTTTCTTTTGGAAAGGTGAATGAATGGATGAAATCACTCATCCGATGAGACTCAAAGTCATCGGATGAATATAAACCATAAGTTAAAACAATGTCATCCCGAATCCGCCGTTAGGCGGATGAGGGACCTCGTCTCTATATTGACCATCCACTTTTTTAATAGTCTTTCAAATTACCCGGAAAAAAGTTAAATTGCATTACCAACGATTATAATATCCCAACTTATCATAATACACCTTAAAATGCCCAAACAAATACTTAAATTAATCATTTTTATCCTCTTATTAACCAGTAACTTAAATATTATTTACGGTCAGAAAGATCTCAGTCAGCGGGCGGGCTGATCCTCTGGGGAAGTGATCATTTCCGGGAAAGACTTGGAAATGCTGTAGAATGGCTGGATAAATATCCCTCTTTTAAGATCGGACTGGATAATGAAGCGCAGATATACGATTACTTCGCCGAAAATGAGCCTGCGCTTCTGGAGGAATTAAAAGGATACCTTGAAAAATACAAAGGAAGGTTTGCCATTGGCTCCTGTACCTATGGCCAGCCCCTCTCCCAGTTCATCAATGAAGAATCGAACATACGGCAGATCTGGTATGCATTGAAAGCCTGCCAGGAACATTTTAACTATCGTCCCCCGGTATACCTGATGAGCGAACATGCCATGCACAGCCAGATTCCGCAGATCCTTAAAGGATTTGATTTCGATGGCGCCATCATGCGTACACATTTTATGATGTATGGATATAACCCGACGTTTGATGTACCTATCGGATGGTGGAAAGGCCTTGACGGTTCAAGGATTGCCACCATCCCCACCTATCCCGGTGAAGGAGCTGAATTCGGAAAAACCCCTGTCGATAACTGGATACTTACGAGATACCCCGGGCCGGAATGCAGTGATTCCATGGAGGTTTTCAGGAAGCTATTTGTACATATCCACCCGCTTCTCGCATCCCGTGCTGATGATTCCGGACTGAGAAGGGAGGGATTGGTGAGTAAATATGAGAACAATCGCCAGTACCAATGGCTCCTCCTGGATGAACTCATGGAGGTTTTTCCAGAACCTGAAACGGATATGGTTACCAGGCCAAATGACTTTACAGTCAGGATGCCATGGGGATACTGCGGAAATGAAATATGGAACGGTTGCAGAAATGCTGAGGTTCAGGTGCTGACTGCTGAAAGGCTTTCAGCCCTTGAGTTTTTAAGCGGGGGTCAGAGCCATGAAGAGGACCTTGATGAATCATGGAAAAACCTGCTGCTTGCACAGCACCATGATGTACAGATTGTTGGCTTGCTGCCCGAAGCACATAAGCTTCTGCCGGCATCCATACATAATTCTGAAGAAGTTATCCAATCTGCAATGGATTTTTTTGCTTCAAATATGTCAGGGGAAGGCATCCGGCAGGTTACGGCATTTAATCCACATTCCTGGCCAATTTCGAGATGGATCACAGCCGAAGTGGACCTGATAAAAGGTGAAGCAGCGGCCTTCGTAGTGAGAACCGGCAATGAAGAGATCCATGCAAAAATAGTTTCAGCCCACCGGTTTTCGGATCAAAGCATCCTGGAGGGCTGTATAGCATTTAAAGCTGAGCTTCCGCCGCTAAGTATCACCTCATTCTCGGTTATTCCGGCTGATGGAAATCCGGAAATAGTACCTTCTGAAATAAGCGTAGATATAAAGAATCTGCGAATTATGAATCCTTACATAGACTTAAAATTATCACCGGATGGTGGTTTTGAATTAATCAGAAATGTTGTAACAGGAGAATTAATCACCGCTGAAGTTGAAAGATCAGCATATTTTGCAGGTACAATAAACGGTACACATTGCGAATCGCGTGGCAGATGGATCATCCACGAATCCGGAGAATCCACTCCATGGGTCAGAGCAAGTGAATATGGCTTTATTGCTGATATTCCCTATCAGTTTGATATAACAATATATGAGGATAATCCGCAAATTGATTGTAAAGTTATGTTCTTCTTAAATAATCAGAAAATTGGCCTTCTGAGCGATAATAAACGGGACAGTCATTCGCCGTTCGTTCATGAGGAGAAACTGCGCTTTAAGTTTTTTCCAGGTGTAGATGAAAGCTTTACTGGAATCAGGGATCTGCCATTCGCCATCGCACATACATCAGATTCATGTGTGGA